>JASFBI010000229.1 GCA_030149595.1 Desulfobacterales bacterium | reverse complement strand
ATTTGCAAGTTTTATTAAGTCTTTTACCATTTTATCTTGCTGAAGATTTATACAGCTTAGATAAGGGTAAAAAATATTTTCTTTATTCATACTCTTTTGCCCTTGCTCCCAAATTTCCATACCTGTGAAAATTATTTGAGATGTTCTGTTCATAAAAATAACACAAAAGCTCCACAATCCCATGCATTGATACTCTGTTTACAGCTATATAAAAACCATGCTTTGCAGCTGTTTTTATAATTTGTTCCGGCACCCTTTCAGGTGCCCCATATCTCAAAACATCTATCTTTGGCATCATCTCTATCAATTGTTCATCACTTTGGATTAAGATTTTACTGTTTTTGCAGATTTTTTGTCCGTCTATGGTTTCTAAAAAACAAATTTGATTATTAGATGCTTCTGAACATATGCTGATAACAGGAGTTGTTCCGGCAATACGTGCTCCTGCAATTCTAAGTAAAATTTCAGAAAGAGAGTCCTCCTGTTCAACTCTTATTACAACAGATTTTAAGGGAATATAACGGGAAATATTATCCTGGCCCCTTAAGAGAAAACAGTCTTTTTTTTGTGAAAATTCGGATTCCATAATATACAGATAGTTACAGATACCTGCAACTGTCTTTTCTATCTCTTTTTTAAACTCTTTGTGTTTTCCAAAGCTTATTGAGTTTTTAAAAGATTGTGCAGCAATGAGCATGGGATGATTTTGAATAAGGCCTTCTGAAATAGAGGGCGGTGTATGATCTGATATATTTGAAAACTGTATTGCATAGTTGGGGCCGCCTGCTGAAATCATAGGACCTAATGAAGATTTTCCAACTCCTCCAAATGGTTGTCTTAGAACAATGGCCCCTGTTGTTTTGCGGTTTATATAGAGATTTCCTGCATTTATTTTTTTTTTGAAAAACTCTTTTTCATTTTCATCAAGAGTTTCAATTCCTGCTGTAAGGCCGTATTTCGTTTGATTGGCAAGCTCTATGGCATGGTCAAGATTTGATGCATACATAACACTGAGAACAGGTCCAAAAAACTCTGTTAAATGAGAGTTTGAACCAGGTAAAACACCCCATTTAATTCCAGGAGTCCACATGTGTGGATTGTTATCAATATTTTTCGGTTTTAATGCCCACTCTTCATTTTTTTCAAGGGAGGTTAATGCTTTTTTGAGTTTTTTTCCGGGTTTTAGGGTTAGGGGTCCCATTTTATTTTTAAAATTCCAGGCAGATCCTGTATTTATGCTTTGAACGGCATCTATTAACTGTTTTTTGAAATTTAGATCATTATAAACCTCTTTTTCTAAAATTAATAAAGATGTGGCTGAGCATTTTTGTCCGCAGTTTCCAAAGGCAGAGTCCATAATATTTTTTACAGCCTGGTCCCTGTCTGCAAGTGATGTTACAATGGTTGCATTTTTCCCTCCTGTTTCTCCGGCAAAATATATTTCAGGTCTTTTATTTAAAATTTTTAAAGCAGTGTCTGTGCCTCCTGTAAAAATGATATAGTCAATATCCGGTTCACAGCAGAGCATCTCTTTTGTTTTAGTATCTTCCACAGGTAAAAACTGTAGTGTGTTTTTAGAAACACCTGCCTCCCAAAAGCATTTGCATAAAATCCATGCAGGTATGACAGCAGCAGATGACGGTTTAAAAATCACACAGTTTCCAGCAGCAAGAGATGCAGCAATTCCACCAGTAGGAATGGCAATGGGAAAATTCCATGGAGAGATTACAATCCCTGTGCCTTTGGGTAAAATATTAAGACTTTTTTCATTGTAAAACTTTTTTAATGAAAGGGGATAATACTCTAAAAAATCTACTGCTTCTGAAACTTCAGCATCTGCTTCTGAAAAAATTTTTCCTGTATTAGCACAGGCAGCGCCAATAAGATCTGCCCTGTGAACTCTTATATTTTGTGCTGCATCTGAAAGAATTTTATGTCGTATCTCAAAAGATGAATCTCTCCATTTGTCAATATCTTCGGCTGCTGTGCTTACAGCTTTTTTTACATCATCTGCACTGCCTGCAGAGCTTTTTGCAATCTGGATAAAACTTTTATTTGAATCATTATATAAAGAAGGTTCAAAGCATTTAATTATTTTTTTTTTGTGTAAATTTCTTCTCCCGCAATAATAATGGGAATTTCCATGGGCTCTGTATTTTTATTTTTTTCCCACTTTGTTTTTATTTTTTCTGCCCATTGCCTGTTAACAGCTATACTAAAATCAGTGTCAGGTTCATTTATAAAATAAGGCACATAAAAAGTGCCGGTTTTACTGCATACTTTACTGTTTCTATCCTGTACCTTATTTGTTGTTTTTATATCTGTTAATCTGTATTTTGCAGAATCTGTAAACGCTTTTTTCAGTAAATTCCAGTTTTTTGAATCTACATTAAGATCCGATGCGTATCTTAAAAAATTCTCTTTTCCTGTGTTTTCATCAAGTCTGCGTATTAAATAGGCAATGGCATTTATAAATTGTTTTGATTCTATTAAAGGAGTATAAAAAAGTATGCGTTTTACAGATTGGAATATAGCAGATGAAACATGATTGCTCATACCATAAAGCAGCTCAATTGTTAAATTCTCTTCTGTATTATAATATCTGGCAATATTTAATCCATAAGCTATATCAAAAAGATTATGGGAGCCTATGGACGGTTTTATTGCAAATATGTTTTCTTTTTTAAGAGCAAAATCCAGCATTTTTTTAAAATTTGCATCTACACAAATCTTGGTATCAAAAGTTGGAAGGGGCCAGCCTTTTAAAGCAGCATTAACTTTTTCCATTTCCAGATTTGCACCTTTTACTATTCTGACTATTACTCCTGCCCCCTGGTTTTCTACTCTTTTTTTTGCCCATTTTGTAAGTTTTTTCAAAGCAAAATAGCTGTCCGGAAGGTAAGCCTGCAGAGCAATACCTGCAGTAAAAGACAAAAAATCTTTTTGATCCAGAGTTTTTGTAAAAGCTGCAATTGTAATTTCAATATCTGTGGATTCTTCCATATCAAGGGTTACAAGCTTTGGCAGATAAATACCCTTACTTGTTATGTAGAAATTTGATTTGGCAGTATAAAACAATTTTGTTAATCTTTTTGAAACAATATCTACACAATGGTCAAAAGCAATTGGTTTTATCTGAGAGTAAAGAGTTGAAATTTTAATACTTATTTTTTCAATGGACGGATTTTTTAAATCTTTTTCATAAATATCAAAACGGCGTAAAGCTTCTTGCTCGCCTAAAACAGCCTCGCCAAGATGATTTATATTTATCATAAAATCATTTGCTTTTTTATCTGAAAAATATAGCTGCAGATCTTTATTTTTTTCAGATAAAATTGTATTTTTGCTCTGATTTTTTATGGTTTTTACAAACAGTGGAACAGATGCCCAAGCAAAATATTTTCCGAGATGAATAAAAAGTTTTATCAAGAGCTTTTCAAAAGGTGTAAATGATTTTGGAATTCCATGTTTTTTAAAAATTCTGATAATGTTATCTGCCGCACGAAAACTGCTTTTAGACCTGAAACTGATATCTATAAGCTCATTTATTATAATTTTATCAGCAGTATGATTTAAAAACCGATGCATTTTTTTTAAAAAACGCCGGTCTTTGGAAGTAAGGGTTTTATTTGCCGTATTTTGCCATATACCGGCAAGCATGACAGATTCATCTGCTATGTTTTTCAATTGTTTTTCATCATTTATCATGTGTTTACCCAACTATTATAGTCTGGACTTTGTGTTGACTTAAAAGAGCGGTATATAAAATTGTTATAAAGCAGTAAATTACTTAATTTTTATGTTGAAAAAATTTCATTCTGTAATTACTTGATGAGTTATAATAAAATTTATGGGAATGGATTTTATTTATTATAATAAGTGATATATATCTATTACTTATTCAGGTCAAGATAAGTTCTATAAAATTAACTGCTTTCTAATTTTTTTACTTATGTATTTCTTCTAACTTCGAAAAGCAAATTGTTTCGTTCAGTTTTTTGCGTATTACTCTTGCCGACTTCATGCTTTCTTTCTAACTCCCTATATAATATGGAGACATTTTGCTCGTAATGGTTATAGAGATAAGATTTCTTTTATCCATGCATATTGGAAATATTTGGTTGATAAAAAAGTAAAATTGATATAGATAATATAACTACTATACAGGCTGTTACAAAATGCAGCTTTTAAAATTTTATATACAATATAGACTGCCTGTTGCAAAAGGCTTAGACCTTTGAACAACTCCCTTTTTTAATGAATCTATCTATTCTAACGTATTGATTTTTTTAGAGAACAAATTTGAAAATTGCTACTATTCGAATACCTCAGGTTGTGCTATGTATGTTGTATGAAATTATATTTTAGATAATATCTTATTGAAAAAACAGGAAATTCATCCATGGTAAATAAGCCGGGGAAAAATGAGTTTACAATTACCCAAAAGCTGGGA
>JASFBI010000467.1 GCA_030149595.1 Desulfobacterales bacterium | reverse complement strand
CTACAGAAATCAAACTCATGGGACCTCCTAATAAGTTATATTTTTACTTATTTTTATATGAAACTCTGTCCAACAGACCGTAATCATGAGAGTTTCAATTTTTGTTGTGGCAGATAATTCTGCCATGTATGTTATATGAAAGTCCGTCTAAACAATTAGAATCATTGAACTTTCATTTTTTGTTGTGGCCGGTAAAGAATAGCCATGTTCCGGCCATGCCGGTTATAATAAATTAATTAATGACTATTAGTTACAGGAGACACCTAATATCTCAGACAAAAGAGAGTTAATTTCTTCTGTGTTTTTTGTCTTTATTATATCAAGAGTCTCTTTTTTTAAAAATTTATCAAGCACGGCACTGTTTAATTTTGCAATAGAGTTGTCTTTTATAAGTTTATCTCTTACAGATCCTATTAGATTTATTAAATCAGCATACTCTTTACCAAATTCATTTTCTAAGTTTGATCTAATTTTTTTAGCAAGACCAGGGCTTTTGCCTCCTGTTGAAATGGTTATTAGCAGATCTCCCCGTATGATTGAGGCTGGTACTGTAAAATCACATAGTGCAGGTGCGTCAGCAATGTTTAATAATATTAAACGTTTTTTTGCATCCTGATTTATTTTTAAGTTTGTTTTTTTGCTGTTTGTTGCAGCTATTACAATGAAAGCTTCGTCAAGATCACACGGCTCATATTTTTTTTTAAAAAGGTGCATCCGATCTGTTGTTTTTGAAAAATCAACAAGAGTTTTTGAAAAAACAGGACTGATGATAAAGACTGTTGCTCCGCATTCCATTAGTTTTTTTGCTTTTCTTGTGGCTACTTTTCCTCCACCCACTACTACGCATTTTTTTTTCTCTATGTTAAGATTTACAGGATAATAGCTCATAATATATATATAATATAGTTTAAAGTTTTATTTTCATTAAATCAACAGCAGTAATAATGTCTCCTGTATATTCTTTTTGACACATACCTGCAATATCTTTATTTTCACAACAGGGGTAAAAATGGTTATTTCTGTCTTTTCCATGGTTATTTTTTTTATTGTATGGATTAATCTATTTATTTTAGTATACTATCTTGATTTCATTATAGAGTTCAACATGTTTTTCTGCTTCTGTAATATTTAAGGTTACCCCCTGTGATATTGAAAGTTTCAGAAGGTGTATAGTTCTATGTCTGCTGGAGAAAACCTTTTCTTGACTATGCATATTTTATCTGTTAAAGGACTTGTTTGTTTTATGATTTTATGATTTTATTGACAGTTAAATATTAAAGAAGAAGATATAAATATTGTTTGATTTTAAAAAAAATGAGGCCTGGGCAAAAAACTTACAAATAACCATGCAGATAGGTCTTACCATGGCAGGTTGTATTATGTTC
>JASFBI010000228.1 GCA_030149595.1 Desulfobacterales bacterium | reverse complement strand
GAAATGTTATAACGTTAACAGGTGCAAATGCTGCAAGGTCGTCAGCGAGCGATGCAGCGGTTAGCAATATGGTAGCAGAGGGGTGTACTGTTACAACTAATTAGGAGAAGGAATAATATGATAGAATTAATAGAAAAGAAAATTAATATTGACACTCAGCTTAATGCCGAGAAGCATCCGGCATACCTGAAAGAAGATAGCAGCTATGACAAGTTAACAAAAACACTTACAGTAAGAGAAAAAAGAATTACCGGCAAGGGCTACCGGCTGGTGCATGATGGCAAATCGGTTATAGCTTTGATAGATGGCGAAGGTATTACTTGGACGCTTAATCAATGTGATGAGTTCGAGACAGAAGATCTATCCTTGGAAGCTATTAAAAAATGGGGATTAATCTATGAACCGGTATCTAAGCCTACAGGAGGTGAAATAGTTGAGAGAGATATACAATCAGGCACAAAAGATAGTAAGTAAAGCAGAATACATTGAATGGGAACTGAGAGGACACAACCCCGGAACAGGAAGGATGCCTCTTTCTGTGGTAGAGATTAGAGATAAGTGCATCGGGTTACAGGAATTGCTTGCCGATATGCTTGATATGTTTTATGACAAAATAAATAATTAACTAAAGATGAAAGGAGATTAACTATGCCAAATAACATTTTAACAAATCCGGCAGTGCCTGTAAGTACTGAGGTAGATACACTGCTTATTGAGAAATTTAATGGTACGGTGCATCAACAGTACCTTGAAGGTGAAAATCTTTTAAGTGGCTTTGATGTACAAGAAGCAGTTAATACTAACATGATATCTAATAAGTACATAGGTGACACTAAACTACAAACCCTAACACCTGGCCAAGACCCTGATGCAACTGACACTGAGTTCAACAAGAACGCACTGATTATTTAATAGTCACGCTAAACAGTAATGTTTAGATGAAAACCCTTTGAATTGCTGGGAACCCTAAGTCCGTGAGGATATGGCAATCAGCAGCTAAGCTTAAACAGTTACTCTGCTTATTTATAAGGAGGCTAACTATGAAAGAACTAAAATTATTATTAGGATACAGTAAATATGGAGTAACTAAAGATGCAGAAATTTGGAGTTTTAAGCTCAACAGATTGCTTAAACCTCAACCAAGAGGAAATTATTTAAAAGTAACTCTATATAATGACAAAGGCCAAAGGAAACAACTTTCTATACATCGTATTATGGCTGAAGTCTTTTGTAAAAATCCTGAAAACAAACCTTGTGTAAACCATATAAATGGTAATAAGCATGACAACAGAGCCAGTAACCTTGAATGGGTTACTTGGTCTGAAAATACAAAACATGCTGTTAAAACCGGATTATTAAAAGGCAGACCCAAAAAACTTAGAGATAAACAAAGATTAACTTTTTCTCTAATTGAACAAGGATTATCACATAAAAATATATCAGAACGAACTGGTATATCTAAGTCTATGATAAGCTCTATTAAATGTGGTAAACGCTGGGAAGTTGCTGCCAGAGAATATGGTTTTAAGCCTACAACAAACGTAGGTATTGGTAGATATATAAGATAAATTTTAGTAACTGTTTAAGAAAGTTCAACGACTATCCTATTTGCAAGGAGTACGCTCAAGTGAGCGGAAGTGGAGGGAACCTATTTATAGGTTAAGATATAGTCTGGTCTGCATAGAAATATGCAGCAGTCCTAAAAAGACGGATACAGCTTAACGAACTGTATTGAACAAAACGTGTTGACACAATTGTTCTTGGTAGAAACTCTGTGCATACCCTGCATGATATTCAGAATGACTTCTCTGTCATGGAGAAACTTGCCAGAAATCAGATGGGGAAATTGAAAACTCTTGAAGATCAAATGGTTTTACAGCAGTTGCTTACTGGGGCTCTTACAGGTGGAACTTATAATCCTGATGCTAATTCAATTACTGGTGGTCTCTCCAGAATTTCTGGTCAAGGTGTTGCTATTAATGTTGATTTAAACAGTGATTTTAATCAAGCAAAAGACCCATACCAGCTTATTTCAGCTATTGAGATTGCACTTATGGGTTTGGTTATCCAACGTACACCTCTTATTGGTATGAAGTGTATTGTTCCTGTAAACGAGTTCTCTATTCTGGTTGATTATGGTTACATCGCTGAAAGCCAAGGTGGTGGTAATGAAACAAAAGGTGTAAACTTCTCTGGGTTATCAGGGACTCTTAAAGGATATAACCTCCCTGTTTTGGGTAGCACTGAATTTACTCAGATGAAGATGAACCCGCATGATGGTGAGGCTCATCACCTTCTATCTAATGCTAATAATGGTATGAGGTATGATGTAGTTGATCCTATGAAGAATTGTCATGCTATTATATATGGCCCTGATGCTCTTCTCTGTGGTAGAACTATTATGCTTCAGAGTGATATCTTCTTTGATAAGAAAACCAAATCAAACTTTATTGACTCTTGGTTCTCTGAAGGCTGCATCTCTGATAGGTATGATAACCTTGCTGTAGTAGGCTCTAATGCAGTTGCAGATAATGCTGCTGTTCTTGCGAAAGCTAAAGGTAAAGCTACTGCTACTAAATCATATTCTTAATAAACAATAGTCTCACATGTTAGACAGCCCTCTGCTTCTTTTTTTAGTAGAGGGTTTTTTATAAGGAGGATTTATGAGTCAAACAAAGCTCGATGCTATCAATACATGCTTACGAGGTATTGGTATTGCACCTGTTGCTACAGAAGATGACCCTGATTTAGATGCAGCTACTGCAAGCCAAGTGATTAATCAAGTTGCTATGAATATCCAATCAAGAGGTTGGTGGTTCAATAAAGAAAGTAACTGGTACATTTCACCTGATGAGACTACAGGTTATATTTCTGCTCCTTCTTCTGCATTGTCTATTGTTACTTCTGGTGCTTCAAGAAATGAAGGATTAACAATAAGAGATAATAAGATATATGATCTTTATAATCATACATATGATCTTAGAGACAGGGCTTGTTCTGAGCCTGGCTCAGATATACTTTATATTGAATTTACTTTCATCACTGAGTTATCTTTTGAGGATATGCCACCTGTTGCAAGGCAAGCAGTTACTTTTGCTGCAAGAAGACAGTTTGCACAAGATTTAGAAGTTGATAAAAGTAGATATGAGTTCCAAGCAAAAGATGAAAGAATAGCCTATGATAACCTACTTAGAGAGAATGCAAGGAATAATAAAAGGAACCCTTTCAGAGATAACTCTTCTATAGCTCTCTTTATGAACAGGGCAGGAGGGTATAATTCTAATCAATACAGTTATGCAGTATTCCCTAAGAGGGTCACATAAGAAAGGAGGCTATTATGGAAAAGTGGTTGCCAATAAAAGACTATAGTAATTACCTTGTATCTGATAAAGGCAATTACTTAGGTTATAAATTCATAGGGTACGAAAAGGAGGACTTGTAATGGGATTTATTACAAGCAACCAAGGAAGGCCTATCCAAGGCGTTTCTCAGCAACCAGAGAAGACAAGATTTCCGGGACAATGCACTATCTCTGATAACCTAAGACCCGATATAGTTAGAGGTCTTATTAACAGGCAAGGGACTGAATTGTCGGCTAAGCTTGATACTGCATCTTTGAGCAGTTCTACTAAGTGGCATTTTTATTCAAGAGGTACAGGAGAAAAGTATCTTATCTCTATTGAGGAGACTGGGAAGGTAAGAGCTTGGAGTCTGGATGGTACAGAACATATTATTAATGTACAGGATAATGCTGAAGCTGGTTACTTAGCTAACTTTGCACCTTATCATAATATAAAAACCAAGACGATAGGAGATTACACTTTCTTAGTCAATAAGACCAAGCCAGTTCTTGCTTCTACTACATTAACTCCTGCTATCAGCACAAATGCAATCATCTATGTTCAATTTATGGACTATGGGCAGAGGATACAAATATTTATAGATAGTGTATTAGTTGCTGTTTATACTAGTCCAAATGGATCAAATGCTGATCAAAAGCCAAGGATATCCCCTGAGTATGTCATAGAACGTTTAGTTTGGGCATTGTTCGGTGCCAGCTATGGTGATACAACTGGTGTCAAGGCTGGTACAACATATGGCTGGTGGGGTATAGATATCTCTGCAACTTACACTATTATCATAGAAGGCAATATCATTCATTTTTCTAAAAAAGATGGAACAGATTATAATATAAGAGTAACAGATACTGTTGATAATGCCAATGCTGTAGCTATAAAGGGTAGTATTAAGAATACTACAATGTTGCCTGGAACTGCAACTGAAGGCTTTATTGTTGAAATAGATCCTCCAGGTGCAAGCAAAACTGATAATTCAAATTTCTATCTTAAAGCTGTTACTAACACAGGGAGTAATCATGTATCGTGGAGAGAGACAATTCAACCTGAGATATCAGTTGGACTTGATAAGAGTACTATGCCGCATGTCTTAGTGAGAGAAAGTATTACTGCAGGGGTAGCTACTTTTACAT
>JASFBI010000227.1 GCA_030149595.1 Desulfobacterales bacterium | reverse complement strand
TAGGATCTTTTCCCATTTTTTTTGCCAGCATTCTTGCATCATATATATGTCCCTTGCCAATATTATAAGCAGAAAGAGCAGTATAAATTCTTTCTATACCTACATATTTATCATAAAGTTTATACAGACTCTGTAAATACTTAACCCCTGCATTAATATTTTGGAAAGGGTCATAAATTTTACTTACCCCAAGGCTTTTTGCAGTTCCTCTGGTCAACTGCATCAAACCGTAAGCCTTTGCAGGGCTTTTGGCATATGGTTTAAAATGTGATTCCTGATACGTCTGAGCAGCTATCAGCCTCCAGTCAAAGCCTCTTTTTTCAGCTGCATCTTTTATTATCTTTTTATATCTCGGAAGTCTTGTTTTAAGCCTTCTATGAAATATTGCAATATCAACGTAATCAAAACTATCAACATCTTCAAAATATTGATTATATATCCTGTTAAATCTTCCATTTTGTTTTATTTCAGCAAAAAAAGAGTCAATTGTCTCAGCTAAATCATTTTCACCTCTGTTTACTGCCCAGGCCATGCAGATTTTATCACTCACAGGAATAGAGATAACAGACTGGGGATAATATTTCCTGTTGAGAAGGGCAATGTTACTGTTTGCCACTGTAATATCAAGGACTCCTTCAGCCACTCTTTTAATAAGCCCTGAAGTTTGTGTATCGTTTAATATTTTTATTTTAAAATCAGCCTCTTTATATAAAAAAGATAAAAGGTTGTCTTCATTTTGAAGTTCTGCTCCCACAAAAACTGTCTTACCATCAAGATCCTCAATATTTCGAATTTTAGGTCTACTTCGATTAGTGATAAGGTTATACTGAATATCCATATAACTTTTACAGAAACGAACTCTTTTTTGCCTGTTTTGAGTTTTTGTCATTCCTGCAGCAATAATATCACCCTCTCCTGCTATTAAAGCAGGAATCATCGCATCATAATCTTTCACCACTTTAACCTCAAGCTTTACCCCGATTCTATCTGCAAAGGCCTTTACCAAATCATATTCAAACCCCATGGGCATACCTCTGTAAATATAGTAACCGTGTATATTATTCATGGTTATTACAGAGAGTTTCCCCTTTTTTTTTATTTTTTTAATGGAAGATATTTCTGTTTTTCCATCTGTTTTAAAGTTAAAAACAATATTAAAAGTTAATATGGGAATAAAAGAGACTATTATTAATAAAGTAATTAAAATAATATGCTTTTTCATAAGACTATAGCCTTTTTTAAAATTCTCCAAGTTGACAAGATTTAATCTTAAGTTTCAACCTTTCACATAAAGAAGCTACATCTATTTTAGATGTTTCTTTTAAAGAAGCAATTTCCCAAATATTTTTACAGGATATACAGTTTTCTTTCTGTTTTTTTTCAATTAAAGCCATAATATCAGAATTTATATTACTGGCTGGCTTTAAAATTTTTTTTTGGGGTTTATAACCGAACAGGCCTAACTGGCATTTTGCAAATCTGATATTTAATTTATCTGCCATATATCCGACAATAGCTGGCATAACTTTAATAATTAAAGCTATTTCAAATGCTTTTTCACAAGAAAGCCGCCCTTTTTTTGATTTTGAAATAATTAACTCTTTTAAACTGTTTTCTAACTCTCCAGGTAGATTTTTTATTTGATTCATATTTTTATCATTTTTCATAATAATATATTATATTCCTTTTTAAATTTATAATAACCCAAATGAAAAACTTATGTAATTATATTTTATTTTACTTTAAAAAACAAATAAATTTTACTAAAAGAAAATAATAGCTTATATTTCAGATGGTTAGGTTGTGCCTGTCTCTATCGTACTTTTTTTCAAAAATAGTTTTAAAATCAATTATTTTTGAAAAATCTATTTTTGTTGAATATAATAAGAGCGTTTGTTAACATTTTAATAAGCAAATAATAAATATAAATATAGGATAACATGTCAAAATTTATAAATCGGAAAAAAACAAAACTTATAAAAATTGGAACTGTGCCTGTTGGAGATAATTCACAAATATCTGTACAATCCATGACCAACACTAAAACCCATAATATAGAAGAAACAGTAAAGCAGATTAAACAGCTTGAAAATGCCGGCTGTGATATTATAAGGGTTGCAGTTCCTGATATAGAGGCAGCAAATGCAATTTCCAAAATAAAGAAAAAAATATCAATCCCTTTAATAGCAGATATACACTTTGATTTTCGTCTTGCCATAGCTTCTGCAAAATCAGGAGCAGATGGATTACGAATAAATCCAGGTAATATAGGAGGAAGTTCAAATATTAAAGCTGTTATAAATTGTGCCAAAGATTATAATATACCAATAAGAATAGGTGTTAACGCAGGTTCCCTTGAAAAAAAACTTTTAAGTAAGTATAGTGGAGCAACGCCTGAAGCAATGGTTGAGAGTGCTATGTCACACATCAAGCTCTTAACAGATCATAATTTTTACAATATTAAAATTTCTATCAAGGCATCTGATGTTTTTCGAACAGTCCAGGCATACAGATTGCTATCTAAGCTAACCGACTTTCCGCTTCATGTGGGTATTACAGAAGCAGGTGGGCTTTATCCCGGAATAGTTAAATCATCGTTAGGCATTGGAATGCTGTTGTCTGAAGGTATAGGCGATACCATAAGAGTCTCTTTAACGAGAGATCCGGTTGAAGAGATACGGGTTGGATTTGAAATTTTAAGAGCACTGCAAATACGTACCCATGGACCTGAAATAATATCCTGTCCCACATGTGGCAGGTGTGACATAAACCTGTTTGAAATAGCAGAAACAGTTGAAAAAAAAATTTTATCAAAAAATATTCCTATAAAAATTGCAATAATGGGTTGCATAGTAAACGGACCAGGTGAGGCAAAAGAGGCAGATATTGGAATAGCCGGAGGAAAAGACGGAGGTATTTTATTTAAAAAAGGTAAAATTGTAAAAAAAATCCCACAAAATCAATTAATAGATGTACTATTAGAAGAAATAAATACACTTGAAAATTACCATAAGGAAAAAAACAATGGGGAAAAAATATAAACCAGCAATATCACCTACAAGAGAAGAAGATTATTCTAAATGGTATCAGGAAGTTATTAAAGCTTCTGATCTTGCCGAACACTCTTCTGTAAGAGGATGCATGGTAATAAAACCATGGGGTTACTCCATTTGGGAAAATATTATGGATATTTTAAACAAAATGTTTAAAGCTACAGGAATAAAAAATGCCTATTTCCCGCTTTTTATTCCTTTAAGTTTTATGGAAAAAGAAGCAGAACATGTTGATGGTTTTGCAAAAGAGTGTGCTGTTGTAACCCATCATAAATTAGAACAGGGTAAAAATAAAAGACTTGTTCCTGCAGGGCCTTTGACAGAACCTTTAATAATAAGACCCACTTCAGAAACCATCATAGGAGAGTCTTTTTCCAAATGGATTAAAAGTTACAGAGATCTGCCTGTTTTAATTAATCAATGGGCAAATGTAGTAAGATGGGAAATGCGTACAAGAATATTTTTAAGAACCAGTGAGTTTTTATGGCAGGAAGGCCACACTGCCCATGAAACAAAAAAAGAGGCAGAAGAGAGAACAAGGCAGATGCTTGATATATATAAAAAATTTGCTGAAGAGTACCTTGCAATCCCTGTCTCTTCCGGTGCAAAATCATCTTCAGAAAAATTTCCCGGAGCCATTGACACATTATGTATCGAAGCCATGATGCAAGATAAAAAAGCTCTACAGTCAGGAACATCACATTTTCTTGGACAAAATTTTGCAAAAAGTTCAAATATTCGTTTTACCACAAAAAAAGAGAGTGAAGAACTTGCGTGGACTACATCGTGGGGAGTCTCAACAAGACTTATTGGAGGTCTTATAATGACACATGGTGATGATAATGGAATAATTTTGCCTCCTAAAATAGCTCCAGCCCATGTTGTCTTATTACCTATTATAAGAAAGTCAATGGATGCTGAAAAAATAATGGAGTATACAAATAATTTAGCTGCACAATTAAGAGAGAAGTTATACAATAACAGTCCTGTTATTGTGGAAATAGATAAAAGAGATATTGGAGGAGCAAAAGGATGGGACTGGATAAAAAAAGGCATTCCGTTAAGAGTTGAAATAGGTCAAAGAGATATGGATCAAAACTCTGTTTTTGTTGGAAGAAGAGATATGCTTCCAAATGAAAAAAAATCTATAAATAAAGATGAATTTGTTGGAAAAGTTTCCCATATACTTGATGAAATACAAAACTCAATATTCAGCAAAGCAAATAAGTTTAAAAATGAAAATACCATCAGCATAGATCAAACAAATATGTTCTATGATTTTTTTACTCCCAAAAGCCATGAAAAACCAGAAATACATGGTGGGTTTGTTCTTTCACACTGGTGTGGATCAAGAAGTTGTGAAAAAAAAATAAAAGAAGATCTTAGTGTAACCATACGATGTATTCCCTTTGAAAGTGAATATGAAAAAGGAAACTGTATACACTGTAATGCTGAAAGCAAACA
>JASFBI010000226.1 GCA_030149595.1 Desulfobacterales bacterium | reverse complement strand
ATTTTTCCGTTTTCAAGGGATATAACTCTTCCATATAAACTATTTATAAGAAAATTATCATGAGTAGCTATAATTACTGTTGTTCCTCTATTATGAATATTCTTTAGTAATTCTATTATTTTTTTTGCTGTTACTTTATCAAGACTTCCTGTTGGTTCATCTGCAAAAATAATCTCAGGATTTCCAACAACTGCCCTTGCAACAGCAACTCTCTGTTGTTCACCACCTGATAAACCCATAGGATATGAATTTATCTTTTCCTCCATATCAACAGTTCTTAAAACACTTTTTACTTTTTTTTTTATATAATTTATTTTATGGCCTGAAACTTCTAAAACAAGAGATATATTTTCAAAAACTGTTTTTGTTGAAATTAATTTATAATCCTGGAAAATTATTCCTATTTTTCGTCTCAAAAAAGGAATTTTTTTAGGTAGTATTCTTGAAATATTTATCCCATCTATTATTATTTGTCCTTCTGTTAATTTTTCTTCAAGATAACAGAGTTTTAAAAAGGTAGATTTACCTGCTCCACTAGGACCTGTTATAAATATAAATTCATTTTTTTTTATATCAATGTTAATATCTTGTAATGCATAAACAGAACCATATTTTCTATGAACATGAAACATTCTTATAATAGCATTATTATTAGTTTTATCTCTTATTTTATTTATTTTTTTTTTCATATTAATAAAAAAATATTTTAAATACTTTTTTAAAAGGTATTATATTTTGGATTGACCTTGAAATTGTATGTTGTTATATTCCTTATATTAAGGAGTGCTTTATCAGGTTTTCCTTAAAAATTAAACCTCTATTTTTAAAAAAAGACGGCTTCTTTTATTATCTAAATGGAGGTTTAATTCTTATATAATACATTTTTTATTATGTTTTGTATAATAAAAAAATTAATATAACATTCTTTTTAAGGAATTTTAATGAAACAGGAATTAATCGAAATAATATGTAAAACTTCTTTTCAATACAGTAAAACACCAAAATTTAAACTTGTTTCAGGTAAAATGAGTAATTTTTATATAAACTGTAAACCAACTACATTAAATGCAAGGGGAATGTTTTTAATAGGTCATCTTTTTTTTTCTGAAATTTATGATCTTAAACCTGATGCAATAGGCGGACTTACTTTTGGAGCCGATCCTATAGCTGTCTCAGCCTCCTTGATTTCTGAAATAAAAAAATCACCTTTTGATGCTTTTTCCATAAGAAAAAATAAAAAAGATCATGGAATAGTTAAATGGATAGAAGGAGATTTAAAAAAAGACAGTAATATTGTTATAATTGAAGATGTTGTAACAACAGGTGGATCAACTATAAAAGCTATAAAAAGAGCAAAAGAAGAAGGTTTAAATATTTTAAGAGTTGTTACACTAATAGATCGTCAAGAAGGTGGTATTGAAAATATTAAAAAATATATTTCCGATGTAAGATCAATTATTACTAAAAATGACTTAATGAAACATATTAATCAATAAAGTTTACTTATAAGCAATGATAAGAATATTTTTTTATCATTGCTTATTTATATGAAAGTCCATCCAAACGATTAGAATCATTTAACTTTCATTTTTTGTTGTGCCCTATAAAGAATAATCATGCTCCGGCCATGCCGGTTATATATAAAATTAAATTAATATATATTTTGCACATGAATCATCAGATTCCCAAACATTTACATAGTAAACCTGAACTGAATTATTATTTATTTTTTTCTGACACTCCTCTGCTATATATTTAGCTATATTCTCAGAGGATGGAATATTATTTTTAAAACAATCTATTTCATTTAAAAATGTATGATCAAGTTTATTTATTATTTCAGATAAATATTTTTTTAATATTCCAAAATCCATTATAACTCCAGATTTATCCAATCTATCACTTTTAATACATAATTCAACTTTCCAGTTATGTCCATGAAGATTTTCACATTTTTTAGATACCATTTTAAGTTGATGAGCAGCAGCAAAATGAGTTAATACTTTTAATTCATACATTTATAAATACTCCATATATATTAAGATTATTTTATCTTAATTTTAAATATTATTTAAATATTTTTTTAAATTTTGTTGAAATTTTTTCAGATTCTATTTTAGAAAATTTCTTTAAAAGGTCCTCTTGTTTTTTATTTAAACTTAAAGGCGTTTTTATATCAACCTGGATAATCTGATCTCCTGTATAACCTCCTCTTAAAGAAGGAACTCCTTTGCCTTTTAATTTAAATATTTCACCATATTGAGTACCTTTGGGTATTTTTAATTCTTCTTCTCCTTTTAATGTTGGTACTTTTAATTTATCTCCTATAGTAGCCTGAATAAAAGATATTGGTATAGTACATATAATATCCGTATCATTTCTTTGAAATATTTTATGCTTTTTTACCCTTATAAACACATAAAGATCTCCAGGAGGTCCACCTCTTTCACCTGGTTCTCCTTCATTTGTTAATCTTAATCTTGATCCATCATCAACACCTGCAGGTATTTTTAAAGAGACTCTTTTTTTCTCAATAACATTTCCTGATCCATTACATTCAGTACATGGATGTGTTATAATTTGACCTGCTCCCTGACATGAAGGACAAGTAGATCTTACTGTAAAAAACCCTTGAGAACGGGAAACTTGTCCTGTTCCATTACAATGTATACAACTCTCTGGAGTTGAACCTGATTCACATCCAGATCCATCACATTTTCTACATAAAACACTTTTTTCTAAATTAATTTCAGTTTCAACACCAAAAACAGCTTCTTTAAACTCTATAATAATATCATAACGGAGATCATCACCCTTTTTAACTCTATTTCTTGAACTTCTTTTTCCTCCAAAACCAAAAACATCCTCAAATATATCCCCAAATCCTGAAAAAACATCCTCAAACCCTGAATGTCCGGAGCCTGCTTGATCTAACCCTCTGTGACCATATTGATCATATATATTTCTTTTTTCAGAATTACATAAAACTTCATAAGCTTCCGTAGCTTCTTTAAATTTTTCCGTAGCTTCTTCATTATTCTGATTTCTATCTGGGTGATACTTAAAAGCTAATTTTCTGTATTTAGATTTTATTTCAGCTTCAGCGGTATCTCTGCTTACTCCAAGAACTTTATAATAATCACGTTTACCTTCCATTTATCTTCCTATATTTATATATATATTATATTGTTTATAATTTTATATTATGTTAAATCCTTTAAAATAAATAGTTTGAGCTTTTTCATATGATATAAAAACAAAAAGATCAAAATTTTTTTATTTTTTCTTAAAAATATAAAAACAAAATTGGTATTGTTAATGGATAAAAAAGAACTTCCTTTTATTAAATCTATGTTTGAAAATATAGCTGATAATTACGACTTTTTAAATAAACTATTAAGTTTAAGACAAGATGTTTACTGGCGTAAAAAAATGATATCTTCTCTTAATATTAAAGAAAATTTTAAAATTCTTGATGTCGCATGTGGAACAGGAGATGTTATTATTGAAATTATGAAAAATAATTATAAAAATATACATCTTTATGGTGCTGATTTTTCAAAAAATATGATCTCTATTGCTTTAAAAAAAATAAAAAAAAAAAATTATACTTTAAACTTTAATTTTTTATTAACAAATGCATTATATCTTCCTTTTTTAAATGAAAGTTTCAATGCTGTTACAATAGCTTTTGGTATAAGAAATATATTAAATAAAGATAAGGCTTTAAAAGAGTTTTATAATATTTTAAAACCTGGTGGAACACTTGCTGTTCTTGAATTAACAACACCTAAATCAGGATTTTTTTTTACATTATATATGATTTATTTTAAAAAAATACTTCCTTTAATAGGACAGTTTTTTTCAGAAAACAGACAGGCTTACAGATACCTTCCAGAATCCGTAGAAAATTTTCCCACTTCTGATATTTTCATAAATAAAATAAAAAAAGCAGGATTTAAAAATGTTAGTAAATCTAAATTAACTTTAGGTATTACAACTCTTTTTATTGGTTCAAAATAAAGATATCACCAGATAAAAGAAATTTTTATAAAATTATTCTCAGCCGTGGTTAAAGGAAACTCTATTTTACAAAAGGTCTTCTTAATACTGTATCTTTTTTCCATTTTTTATTATTTTTTTCAGGATATGCTATATTATAATGCAAACCACGACTCTCTTTTCTATGCAAAGCACATGTTATTATAAGATCTGCAGTCATAGCTAAATTTCTTAATTCTATAAGATCTGATGTTACTTTAAAATCCCTGTAATATTCATCTATTTCTCTTATTATATTATCTATTCTTCTTTTTGCCCTTGCAAGTCTTTTATCAGATCTTACAACTCCTACATAATTCCACATAATTCGCCTGATTTCATCCCAATTATGTGAAATCATAATAAGTTCATCACTGTCTGTAGTTCCTGTTTCATCCCATAAAGGAATATCTAAATAAGGATTTTTTTTAATATTTTTTAATTCACCTATAGCATGTAAAGCTGCTTTATCTGAATAAACAAGGGCTTCT
>JASFBI010000225.1 GCA_030149595.1 Desulfobacterales bacterium | reverse complement strand
AAACAGAGTCAGGGAAAAACAGTAAATATGCAGACCCTGCTGTTTTGTTAGCAAAAATCAGACAAGGTATGGACGAACAAGGAGTTTTTTTGACACTTCAAGTAGTCGATAGCAAAATAGAGGTTATCGACTGGCCTACAAGTAACAACCCGAAAAACAAAAGTTACCTCTTCCAAGCAGATGTGGTTTATACATGGTGGGATTCTGATTCAGATGAAAGGATTGAAGTCCCTTGGTATTGTACAGCAACCCACCTGAATGATCCCGCTATGGCCGGGGGGTCGGCTTTCACATATTATGAGAGATATTTCTTATTAAAGCAATTCCAGATTCCTACTGCAAAAGATGACCCTGAATATTTCGTAAACAAGACAAAAAAAATAGAGAAGATAAATAAAAACCAAATAGAAATACTAATACAGAAAATATCAGATGTTAACGCTGATACAGTAAAACTCTTAGCATGGGCAAAAGTAGACAAGATATCAGACCTTGATACAAACCAACTGGAGCAAATCCAAACGATGTTAGAAGCAAAGAAAAAAAAGCTTGAAAAAGAAGGAATAGAAGAGTAATAAAATGATTATTATAGAAGGTAATCAAAGGACTCCAGAATGGGAAAAAGCTTGTCTTGGTAGTGTTGGGGCAAGCTCAGTGAATAAAATTATAACTACAAAAGGCAAAAGATCAACTCAGAGAACAAAGTATTTCAACACTCTTGTAAATGAAATTATAAAAGGAGAAAGGAGCGAAGATAGATTTTGTTCAGAGGCTATGCAGGATGGTATAAATAGAGAAGAAGAAACTTTAAATGCGTTTTCTTTTTTAACCGACTTGGAAATAAAAGGGGTTTCTCATATTTTGCCATTCAATGGAGCATATTATCATTGTTCACCTGATAGTATAATTGTGGGAGAAGATGCAGGAGTTGAAGTTAAATCTGTATCTGAAAAAACACAGATAAAAAGGTTAAAGCAAAATAAACTCCCAACAGAATATATTTTGCAATGTCAAATGTCTTTGCTTGTGTCTGGTTGGGATTTGTGGTACTTTTTCTCTTACCACCCAGATCAAGAATCATTATTAATAGAAGTTAGAAGGGATGAGAGCTTAATATCAGTAATTAAAGAAGAAGTTGAATTTTTTATTGATGAACTAAATGAATTAACAGGGAGAAAATAAAATGAATAAAGTAATTATAGTTGGTAACCTCGGAAAAGAGCCAGAATTAACAACAGCAAAAAGCGGTATGTCTGTTTGTAAATTTAGCATGGCTACATCAGAAAAAAAGAAAAACGGCGACCAAGAGACACAGTGGCATCGTGTAACTTTTTTTGATAAAAAAGCTGAAGTGATAGCTCAATATGTGCAAAAAGGGCAGAAATTGCTAATCGAAGGGAAAATAGTTTACGGGAAATATGAGAAAGCAGATGGGACTGTTGTGTATACAACAGATATCATCGGTTATACCTTTGAGTTCCTGGCAAGTAAGTCAGACGCGGAGTATCAGCCAAGAGTGAACAATAAAATTATGGATAACCCAAACGTAAAACCTGATTATGGAGATGACGATGTCCCTTTCTAAATAGTGTCGGTAAAAATCATAATAAAACGACTATATCAAATTCCGATATAGTCGGGAAGGAAGAACAAAGGCTGTAACTTAAACTTACAAATAAAGCTATCTCTAACACACTTAAAAGCAGTTTTAATTATTAAATCAGAAAGGGATGAAAGGTATGAGCAAAGATGAAGAAGCAAGAGATTATTTAAAAGGATTGTTTAAGCCAGAGTATTCAAAATGTATCGAGGATACTCTGACAGGAGATTTTGTTTGCAAGTTAGCAAGCAAAATAAAACAAATGGGAGAATGTATCAAGTCACTTGAAAATACATGTGAGAAACTGTCTAAAGAAGATTGTCCAGAATGTGCAACCTTTAAGACTCATCCGTATTATATTTATTGCCCTCGTTGTGGGAAATAATATATATATTATTAAATCAGAAAGGAATAAAAAAAGATATGAGCATAGATAAAGGAGCAAGTTATTATGATGCTGGCGGTATCGAAACAATGGATTATCTAAGAGCCAAGTTAACGCCTGAGCAATTTAAAGGTTTTTTATTAGGAAGCTTATTAAAATACCCAAGTAGATCAAATTTTAAAGGTTGTTTCAGAAGAGATATAGAAAAATCAGGAATATATAGCAAGCTTTTACTGGAGCTTCCAGAACAGGAACCTTGTGATTTATGTAGCTATTACGGGGATTTAGAGCGTGGAAAATTTAAATTTTGTCCCGACTGTGGCAAAAAACTAATAGAGGTAGTTTTACTTTAAGAACGCTTGAAAAAAATGATGCAAGACAATTCAAGACTAAAACCCAAGGGTATCGTGCAATAGCTACTGCATTGAGATATCGTGATTTTGATAAACCAAATGTGACAGAGGTTTAATATGCAAAAAAATAAATTCGTAATAAAAAGAGATAGAACAAAAGAAGAGTTTGATATCAGCAAAATAGAGAAAACTATAAAAGCTGTTGTTAACAATATGGATGCTCGTGTCCTTGCCGGGATAGTGGCTGAAAAAGTTTATAATAATGGAGAAGCTTCTGTCAAAATAGAACGGATTCAAGATTTTATAGAAGAAGAATTGATAAAGAGAAACTATATTAATGAAGCACGTAATTTTATCTCTTATAGAGAAAAACGAAAAAATGTAAGGCTTATTAAACAATTATCCAAGCAAGACCTTGTAGGAGAATACCTTGGGCGTAATCAATGGGAAGAGAAAGAAAATGCTAATACAAGTTTCTGCCTCCAGGGGCTAAATAGCCATATCTTTACCAATATTACTAAAAAATACTGGTTAGAAACAATTTATACGCAAGAAATAAGAGACTTGCACAACCAAAGATATATACATATCCATGACCTCTCAACCTTGTCAACTTATTGTCAGGGCTTAGATTTAAAAGATCTTTTATTTTCGGGTATCCCCTCTATTAACGGCCATGTTGGGGCTGCACCAACAAAACATTTTGGGGCTGCTCTTGGGCAGATAGTTAATTTTCTTTTTCTAATTCAGGCTGAAACAGCAGGTGCGGTAGCCTTGAGTAATTTTGATACCCTTTTAGCTCCATTTGTAGCGAACGATAATATAAAATATAAAGATGTTTTACAGGAAATTCAGAGTTTTGTATTCCAGATGAATGTACCTTCAAGAGTTGGTGGCCAGTCACCATTTTCAAACATAAGTTTAGACATCGAAGTTCCAAAAAGTATGCTAAAACAACCTGTTATTATAGGTGGAAAATTAGATGATAAAAAAGTTTATGGAGATTTTCAGAGGGCTGTTGATATGATCAACAAGGCTTTTTGCCAAGTTATGTTAGAGGGAGATGTTTCTGGGAGACCTTTTACTTTCCCTATACCTACTTATGCTATTCAGGACAATTTTGACTGGAATAATAAAAGAAACAATCCTGTTTTTGAGTTAGCTGGGAAATTTGGTCAGCCATATTTTAGTAACTTTTTGGGGTCTGATCTCGATCCGGAAGACCAGAAATCTTTATGTTGCAGACTAAAAATTGACAAGACTAAACTACAATATAAGGGAGGAGGTTTATTTGGTGCTGGAGCTTTAACCGGTTCTATTGGTGTCGTAACATTGAATTTAGCAAAAATAAATTCAGAATTTTCAGAATATACAATTGGAGAAGTTTTAAGGGTTGCTGTAGAGTCATTAGAGATAAAAAGAAAAAAGATTGAAGAACTTACAGGGAGCGGATTATATCCTTACTCAAAATTTTTTCTCAGAAACATAAAGGGAAAAACAGGAAAATTTTGGAGCAATCATTTTTCTACTATTGGTGTAATTGGTGGCCATGAGGCATGTTTCCATAAAGGTTTTAAAGGGATTGAAAGTAAACGAGGTAGAGAATGGATGTGTAGTTATCTGGATCAAATAAATGATTATCTTGAAAAATTGCAGGAAAATTCTAATACTATGTGGAATCTTGAAGCGACACCAGCAGAGTCAACGGCTTACTCATTGGCACAGGAGGACGGGCTAAACCATCAATATTATACGAACTCGACCAGCCTGCCTGCTAATTCTATGATGAACCTTAAGGATGCGATGGAACATCAAGAACCATTGTTAAAAAAATATACAGGTGGAAGCGTTTTTCATTGTTATATAGGGCATGCTATAACGGGCGACATGGCTAAAGCACTTGTTAAAACAGCGTGCGAAAATACTAAAATCCCTTATATAAGCGTTGCTCCAACATTTTCTATCTGCCCAAAACATGGGGTGGCTCAAGAGGGACGAGAAAAATGCCGGATTTGTGGGGCAAAGATGGAAGTATATAAGAAAATCACTGGATATATCCGTGCCGTCAGTGCTTTTAACCCGGGTAAGAGATTAGAACACGATGAGAGAAAGTTATATACAATTTGGGAAGAGAATAATTAATGAGTCAGATGCAAATCAATTGTTAAATTAAATATGGAGAGAAACAAAAATGAAAAATAAGATAATCATTAAA
>JASFBI010000006.1 GCA_030149595.1 Desulfobacterales bacterium | reverse complement strand
GGGCGCAATGATCAATATTATTGGTTTTAAATACAGCACGAAACAATTTTTGCATTTGATAGGAATCTTCATTAATACTTCGAGCGCAGCTTACACCAGCCAGTGCATCTGGCCCATGTTTTTCAATAATTTCTGTAAATTTGTTGGCAACCAGGTCAAGGGCTTCATCCCATGAAGCTTCGCGAAATTCACCGTTTTCTTTAATATACGGGGTTGTAAGACGCTCTTTTGAGTAGAGAAAGTCGTATCCAAAACGCCCCTTGACACACAACCGCCCTTTGTTCGGCTCTGCATGCTCAACACCGGTAACCTTGACAATCTTTCCATCCTGAACGTGGAGCATCTGCTGACAGCCTACGCCGCAATAGGGGCAGGTGGTTCGAATTTTTTCGCTTTTCCATGGCCGCCATATATAACGGGATTTTTTTTCAACCAATGCTCCTGTTGGACAGACCTGAATACACTCTCCGCAAAAAACACAGTTAGAATCAATGAGAGCTTTATCACCTTCAGTTACAACTTTATTTTTCTTTTCATCTAAGCCTATAGCACGGTTGACCTGTACTTCATTACAGGCAGAAATACACCTTCCACATAAAATACAGCGTGAAAAATCCCGCACAATCAATGGGTTTTTTATCTCCATGGAGTCGAAAGGTTCATCCTCTTGAGGACACTTATCAATATCTACCTGGTATTGATAGGCCAGATCCTGCAGACGGCAATCCCCCCAGGCAGGACAGAGCTTATCTGTGTCATCTGCTTTATTGACTTTTAATTGAAAATCAGACCATTGATTCCCCCCTGACTTGGAAATAGCACAATTATGATTACCGGATGACAAAAGTTTTGCAAGTATGGTTTTACGTTCTTTTATTACCCTGTCAGATTCCGTTTTTACTTTCATGCTGGTGTCAGCAATGGTCGAGCAGGATAAAGCCAGCTCGTATTGTCCCTTAATTTCGACAACACAGATACCGCATCTGCCGGCAGGCAAAGTACCTTTTAAATAACAGATGGTCGGTATCGGAATCTGATTGGCCCTGGCCACTTCCAGAATCGTCTGACCGGATGTAAAGGGTATTTCCCTGTCGTTTATCATCAAATGTTTAGTCATGTTTTATATCTCCCCATACTAAATTAATTGTCATAACTCCGGTAATTTTAAAAACCTGCTTTATACCTATCTGCCAAAAGGACACCGCGGATATTTACAAACTTTACATCCCAGACAAAATGCCCCATGCCCCATTTCAGCCAAATCTCTGCGGGTAATTTTTACACCAGCTAAAAGGCGGGGAAAAAACAGGTCAAATGCAGTTGTTTGATAATAAAGAGCACAGGCAGGAACGCCAATAACCTGCACCTGCCCCAGGCAGGCAAGAAGAGACATGGCTCCGGGCAAAACAGGTGCACCATAAAGAATGTTTTCAACTCCGGCATCTATCAGCCCCTGTCTTGTTACATCATCAGGATCAACAGATAATCCTGCGGTGGTAACAATGATCTCAACTCCTTTTTCAATCAGTGTCATAATACCACTGCAAATAGCTTTGCGGTCATCTGGCACAATCAAGGTGCAAACTACACAACAACCAAGTTTTTTCACTTTGGACTGGATAATTGCTTCAAATTTATCCTTAATTATTCCTTGCACAATTTCAGTACCTGTAATCAGTATTCCAATTTTAGCCGGTTTAATCGGAAGAACCTGAAAAAGGGGAGTTTTCCCTAAAATTTTTAATCCCTTTTGCCAGTAATCCCTTGAAATATAAAGAGGAATAGTGCGTGTTCCAGCAATATGATGACCTTTTGAAACAACTGAAAAGCTTTGACGGGTAGAACAGATAATGTTGGGAATCAGATTAAAAGCTTTAAGACGATTCAGGTCAACTGTCAGCAGACCGTCTTCTGATGCAGTAAACGTAATTTTCCCCTCCATGGGCGGTTTTTGGTAACCTACTCCGGTACCAGCCATGGATTTTGCAAAAGATTCTGCTGCCCTGTCTTCGTGAATCCATTCCTCTCCAGATAAATTATGCTCAGCTGAATACAGATTCATGCGTCCCATTTGCTGCAAACGACAAACATCACTCTCTTTTATAATATGACCGCGTTTGAAAGCAGCTCTTTTAAATTTGCCTGGAACAATTTGAGTCATGTCATGCAATACTTTTTTACCTTCAGCTTCCTGAACCGGAATGGAGGTTAGTAAAGATGCTGCTTCCATTGTTTGATGACTTGCCGCCCTGGTTGAGAAATAAGGTGCTTCTCCCTGGCAGCCACGGCAGATGGGACCATGTTTTTCAGGATATGATTCACCGCACAGGGGGCAGTCAATTGTTTCCCCCAACTCTCGGTGTTTCATCCACTGGGGTTGAATTTGAACTGGTTGGGTTGAAAAAATACTTGAACCAGCAGTACATATCTGTTCCCGCAGCAACAAAGTGTCTTGTTCAGGCTTTGGTTTAAGTTTATAAAACCATGATTTTATCTCCGGCCAGGTATTCAGGCTAACTGAATTTACAAAAACACGTACCCCTTCTCCAGTAATCTTGTCATAGAGAATTAAGGCAAAACGATCCAGATTAACAATTTTCATCCAGCCATTTCCCGTTGTGCACAGGGTTAAAAGCTGAATTGCATCCGGCAGGCAATGTGCTGTTTCAGATATTGCATCAAATAAAATATCATCAGGAAGCTTTTGCAGTGCCATCTCAACCATTTTACCTCCGATAATCAGACCTGGAGCGGCATAGCAGTGAAATGAACGGCTAAGTTCCATGAATTCATTAAATGTGTACGGATGACCGTTAAAATCGTGACACCACAAGGTTTCAAAAGGATTTTGCGGGGTAGTTAATTTTATATTCATATTTCTCCAGTAAATATATCTGACCGTTATGCCTATATTGACATAACGATTTTACCTCCGTTTATCATATGTTACGACGTTATGTCAATATAGGCATAACGATTTTTTTATTTTTTGCTTTTTATTTGTGCTATATGTTAAATATAATAAAATTAATTGGCAGGTTGTTATGGAGAGGTTTATGGGGAATAATATAAAGACATTATCTATTCGTTCAAAAATATGGATTGAGGATAATTCAGGGAAAGTAGTTTTTGGTCTTGGGCGGTTTAAAATTTTTGAAGCCATAGAGAGTACAGGCTCAATTCAGGCTGCGGCAAAAGAACTTAAAATGGGTTACCGTGCTGTCTGGGGTAGAATAAAAGCTACAGAAGAGCGTATGGGGCAAAAAATGCTTATCCGCAATGTAGGAGGAGCATCAGGAGGTGGTTCAAGTCTTACCCCTTTTGCACAAATGATTGTGGAACAATTTCGCATACTTCATAAAGATATTTTACTTAAATCAGATAATCTGTTTGAAAAAACGTTCGCCAATCTGCCATTAAAAAAAACATAAAATCCACTTTTTTTTATAACATACATGGCAGGTTTATCTGCCACAACGAAAATTGAAAGTCTCATGATTACGGTCTGTTGAACGGAGTTTCATATAAATTTTAAACAACATTACTCCTCCATGAGTATTCTCGGACAGACTCCTATTAAAAAAAACGGATTAATATTTTTTACATACTCAATAATTTTCGTTGACTTTTTTTCTGTTGGTTGTTTACATTTATTTATCTCTCTTATATAAAAGATGAATATCTAAAAAAATTTAAATACACATATGCAGCTTTTTAAAAATATAGCAATTTTAATTAGCACAGCTGTTTTCGTAAATATATTATTATATAACCGGCATGGCCGGAGCATGGTTATTTTTTATATGCCACAACGAAAATTGAAACTCTTATGATTACGGTCTGTTGGACAGAGTTTTATATAAAATAAATTAAATTAATTAAAAAGGGAGCAAAATGTTATGAGTGTTGGAATTGTAAAGGGATTTCCTTCTACTTCAGGTGATGATTACCAGTTAAATATTATTACTTTTTTAAAATGTGCGGCAAATACATATCCCGAGGTGGAGGTTATATCAAGAAATATTGATGGAAGTATTTTTCGTTATAATTATTATGAAGCGTTTCAAAGAGTTAAAAAGCTTGCAAATGCTCTTGTTAAGCTTGGTGTTAAGCCAGGGGACAGAGTAGGAATAGCAGAATGGAATACACATCGTTTTTTTGAACTTTACTTTGCCATTTCAGGTATTGGAGCTGTTGCTTTAGAACTGAACCCCCGTATTGCTGGAATAGACAGAGCCTATGTTATTAACCATGCAGAAGCAAAATTTATTTTTGTGGCAGAAACTCTCCTGCCAATAATAGAACCCATTGCAGATGATCTGAATACAGTGCAAAGTTATGTGGTAATAACAGACAAAAAAAGCAGAGATTTAAAAACTGATCTTGCTCCGGTAAAAAGTTATGAAGATATTCTGGAGCAGGAGCCTGATAGCTATGATTTTCCAATGATTGACGAAACCTCTGCTTTTGCGGCCTGCTATACATCTGGTACAACAGGAAAGCCAAAGGGGGTATTTGTATCCCATAGAGCAATGTATCTGCACACCATAATGATTTCCGGTATGTCTAAAATGGGACTGGATGATGTTGTTATGCAGACTGTTCCCATGTTTCATGCACAGGGCTGGGGGGTTTTTCTCTGTGCTCCTCTCGTTGGTGCCAAGCTTGTTTTTTCCGGTATGTATACGGCAGAAACAACCCATGTTCTGGTTGATTTGATGGTATCTGAAAAGGTAACTGTAAATAATGGAGCTCCCGCTATTTATATGCCAATGCTTGAGCAAATTCGCTCTATGCCTGAAAAACCTGTTTTCCCAAATTTAAGAATGTTTTCAGGAGCCACAGAGCCGCCTCTTGCGATGATGAAAGGGTACGATGAACTGGGCGGGAATATTATTCATGCTTATGGTGCTACGGAAACAACTCCCCTTGTAACTGTTAATTTGCTTAAAGCTCAAATGGCTGATCTGTCTGAAGATGAGAAGTGGGAGCTTCGAAAGAAACAGGGACTGCCGGTTACAGGAATTGAGATGAAGGTTGTGGATGCAGAAGGTAAAGATATACCCCATGATGGTGAAACCGTAGGTGAATTACTTATAAAGGGGCCATGGATTACAACAACTTATTATAATGATTCCAGATCAGCAGACTCTTTTACAGATGGTTACTGGAAAAGCGGAGATGCTGCAACCATTGATAAAAACGGATATATAAAAATCAGCGACAGATTTAAAGATCTGGTAAAAAGCGGTGGTGAATGGATATCTTCCATTGATCTTGAGAATTCTATTATGGCCCATAAATGTGTTTTGGAAGCAACTGTAGCAGGCCTGCCACATCCAAAGTGGGAAGAGAGACCCCTTGCCCTTGTAAAGTTAAAAGAAAAGTATATAGGAAAGGTGACAAAACAGGATATCCTTAATTTTATAAGTCCTAACTTTGCCAAATGGCAGCTTCCGATGAGGTTGTTTTTGTAGACGATATCCCTAAAACAAGTGTGGGAAAATTTTCCAAAAAAACAATTAGGGAAGAGTATAAAGATTTTTACACAGGTAAGTAGTTAATATTTATATGAAACTCCGTCCAACAGACCGTAATCATGAGGGTTTCAGGTTTTAATATATATTTCTGTTTTTTAATTTTTTGATGAATAATATGTACTTTTTGGATGTTTTTTTTCTATTGTGTTGAATATTATTAAACAAACAAGAATAACAGCAAATATAATTGATATTATTCCATGTTCTCCGTGGGTATCTTTGTTTACCCATGTAGTAATATCTAAGCCTGTTATTCCATAGATTTTATTTGTTATCAATCCAAGGGTAAGAGAGCAAATAAATATTGAACCAAGGTATATTCCCGTTGCTTTTTTACCAAGAATTTTTGAAATAACAGTTAGTGAAGCAGCGTTTGTAGCCGGACCAGCTAATAAAAATACCAGTGCTGCCCCAGGAGACATTCCTTTTAAAGCAAGAGCTGCTGCTATGGGAGTTGATGCTGTTGCACAAACATATAATGGAATTGCGATTGTTAAAACAATAATCATTGAAAAAACTCCATCACCCAGATAAATGCCGATGGTTTCTTCTGGTAAAAAAGTTGTAATGACTCCTGCTATTAAAATACCTAAAACAAACCATTTGGCAATATCCTTAAAAAGATCTCCAAAGGCAAATTTCATTCCGAAAACAAATTTTTTGCCAAAAGTCTGATTATTACTTGTTTCTGTTTTACATTTACAGCAAGATGAAGCTTCGGGTGCTGATGGTATCATGGTAAGCATACCTGGTTTAGTGGTTATGATTTTTGACTTTACCATCTCTTTTTTTTCGCGGTCAAAAAAATTCACCATAACGCCTGTAGTAATTGCTGTTAACAATGCTGAAAACGGACGAATTACCGTCATAAAGGGATCAAGCAGTGCCCATGTTATGGCAATTGAGTCGACTCCGGTTTCAGGAGTTGAAATTAAAAAAGATGATGTTGCCCCCTTGCTCGCACCCTGCTCTTTTAACCCTGCAGCTGCGGGAAGAACACCGCAGCTGCAAAGGGGAATCGGCACTCCAAAAGCAGAAGCCTTTAGAATGTTTAAAAACTTTTTTTTCCCAAGGTGCTTTACAACGAGATCTCCAGGAACAAAGGCTTTCAATAATCCTGCGGTAAAAAATCCGAGCATGATAAAACCGGAAGATTCCAGCAGAATACTCCAACAGGTTAATAATATTTGACCCACATAATTTTCTATCATTTTTCCATACTCCCTTTGCTAAAAAACTCACCCAAGTATTATTTCGACAGGCTGTTACAAAACACTACTCTGTCCAATTTCTGCGTTAAAAAATAAATTTAATCCTCGGAATACAACGGGGCAACCTGCGGTTAAATTTATTTTTTTGCCTTGAACTTGAAAAATTTTTCATTCTGTAACAACCTGTCGAGGGTAAACTGCTGACTCCATTTTTTTATTCATTAACATGAATCATCCCTATATCAAGAAGCGAAAAAATATGAGCATCATCAAGATTATAATATACTTTTTTCCCTTCTCTCCTGTACTTTACAACCTTGGCACTTCTTAAAACTCTGAGCTGGTGTGAAATTGCCGATTGTGTCATTCCAAGGATTTCAGAAAGATCGCATACACACAATTCAGACTGAAACAGTGCATACAATATTCTTATCCGTGTATGATCTCCAAGCACTTTAAAAAGCTCAGAAAGCTCCAGAAGTTTTTCTGAACTGACCATTTTCTCTCTTACAGATTCAACTTTTTCTGTAAGACTACAAAGATTGTCGCAAATTTTGTCTTTTCCTGTTATATCCATGACTTCTTTCTCTTTACGTGTGAGCATATGTTCATATGTTAACACTTTTATCTCATATGTCAAGTTCCAATGATAAAAGCAGGGGGAGTTACCAAAGAAAAAGCACATAGGGGCAGGGATTTGCCCGGCTTATATGCAGTTTTGAAATGGTTCAGTTTTTTTATCTGTAGCTGTTGCAGTTGTTACTGTGGTGTATGGAGGGCAAGTTTTTTCAACCCCCTTCGCACACTTTTTTGTAATTCTTCATGTTCAAGATAGTTTTTGCCGGGCTCTGAATATGAAATCAGAATTTTATAATATTCATCAAAAAGCTTTCTGTTTCTTGCCATTATTTCAGCCATTGCCTCGGGTGCTCCCCAGCCAATACCTCCTGATTCGTCATTAAGACTCCACATAAGGCGGCGCATAATAATACGGGCAGACTCAATATCATGATCTGCAAGCTTTGCTGTAACAATACCTATTGCAACAGCAGCTCTATGCTCTGTCCTTCCATCAATACAGTATAGAGAAGAGATAAGAAGGTTTATTACCTTTCTGGCAGGAAACCTGCTTATCTCTTTAACTGCTTCAGTAAAATCATCCTGGCAGAGTAGCCTGTAAACTTTTTTCTTTATTGTTTTGTAGTTATCTGCCATTTATTCAATATGCTCGTATAGTTTTTTTATCTAAAAACAAAATCGTAACAACAATTTTTATAATAAAAATAATCAATTAAATTTAAAAAGATTTACGCACTTGCATCAAGAGAACACCGGCTGAAATCAATCTCTTTGCCACATGACCCGCATACACGCTCCTTATTAAATTCATCAGAAAAAATTTCATTTTCTTTTCCACAGTTAGGACATTTGCACTTAAAAACCTTTAAGTTTTTGAACTGTTCAAAACCGGGGCAATGTTGTGGTGTAGACATAATATCCTCCTTTATAGTATAATCTGAATAAAAAAAGTATCCCATCTGATATAATTAAATGTTTATTTTATAAATATTTTTCATTGTACCATGGATATGTTTTAGAGAATCTGCAAACCATGATAGAAGCATCTTTAGGTTTTAAGGTTAATAAATTGTTAAATAGTCTCTGTCTTTGTCTATGTATGAAAAACCCGCCTGTTTACGCCTTCCAGAGTCCATGTAGATTGCAATAGGCTCTGATCTTGCAGTCTTTGGCTTCAAGTTTAAATGTTGCATCAGGCGTATCTCCAGGGTTTAAAAATTGTGAGTACACTTTGTTCCCGGCAATAATCTCTATCCACTCAATATAATGTTTTTCTTCCATGGGATGAGCAACTTCTCCTACTTTTACCTTAACAGCTCCATCACTCGTTTCCATTACAGGAATATGTTTTTCCTTTGCAGCATCAACGGTGTTTTCGATTAAAAGATCCATGTCCTGACTGCAACACTGCATGGAACCACTGCCACCATGCATAACCTCAATAATGTTGCCACATAGATTGCATTTAAAGATTTCAAGTTTTTCAGCCATTTTTATTCTCCTTTATTAATAAATTTCGTATAATGATTTAAAATTAGCTTGTGGATGAACATATGCAGACCATATACCCTCCTTTTACTATATTTAAGAAATAGTTTTTGAAAGCAAAATAGTATCATAAAAATGTCAAAAAAAAAAAATTGTACAATTTTTTTTGCTCTTTAGATAATATTTTGGTTTCAAAAAAAAATAGAATTTGAGTAAAAAGCAAAAAAACAGACAGCCCTGTCAATTGCTTTGTTTTATTTAAATTTTGAACTGTTTCGTTCAAGAGCTTTTTAAATTTATCATTGCTGAGTAAGCTTGACAAGTATTTATAAAAAAGAGTATATTATCATAATATAAAATTTTTGATTAAAATAATCCATTCAATAAGCTATTAAAACACTAATTTATCCAAATTTCTATATTAAAAAATTAATTTTAATTGTTCAAATACAACAATCCATACTTGAATTTGAGGTAACTCACTTCTTAATATCCTGTTAAGCCTGAAGAAAGACTGTTTTTTTAAAATCTCATTATATTATGCTTTATTAGATTTAGATGTGTTTTGATTATATCATTTTTAAAAAAGGAGATAATATGACATTTTCATTGACAGATTCCATAGGGAAAAAAATTTATATGATTATTGGGACAGGGTTTTTATCTTGTTTGCTGCTTCTTTTAACAGGTATTATCTCGTCTGTTGCCTTGGATAAACTTGTTCTTTTAGCAAGAGCTGAACGAGATTCTTCTGTCCTTTTTAATCAATCATTAATAGAATTTGAAAAATATATGCAGGAATGGGATGAAAAGTATTTTATAAATTTCATGAATGAGAGTAAAAAAGTTTGTGATATGAATGAAGCATTAGGTAATATAAAAACTGATTTAAAAAGCAAATCCAAAGAAGATGTGGCAAGGCATCTATCTGATGTGATTTCTGCTTTTAATTACGATCAGGCTCAGACCATAGTGACGATGGCAAGTTTTTTATTTGGTAATAAATTAGTTGAAGAGATGTTGGTATCAGCAGCAAAAGCTAACAAGATGTTAAATAAATACAGATTACTGGCAGATAAGTTTGTTAAAACAGAAGATGTAGATACACAGCGTGGTCTATACGAAGAGATGGGAGTTCTGAAAAAGGAGATGGGAGTTTCTTTTAATCATTTTTCAAAAGGAGTAAGTGATCTGTCTGCCTGGGCAAATTCGCTTATTTTAAAGGCTATGATTGGCTGTTTTGTTTTCGCTTTTGGATTTAGCCTGTTTATTGGCATAATTATATCCAGAGCTATTACCAGGCCAATTAATGAAGTTGTCGCTTTTGGTAATATTCTTGCCGACAAAAATCTGTCTCAAAATATAAAACTTGAATCCAAAGATGAAACTGCTCGTTTGGGTCAGGCTATGAACCATATATGCGATAAAATAGGCAGCAGTATAGAACAGGTAGCTCTTTCAGCAGGACATTTGGCTGATGGAGCATCTAAGCAGGCAGCAGCCATAGAAGAAACATCTTCAGCTCTTGAAGAGATAGCATCTGTAAGTAGTAATACAGCAGCCAAGGCCAAGCAGGCAGATGGCTTTATAGAGATGGCATCAAAGGTTGTGGGGGAATCTAAAGAATTTATGCAAAAATTAATAACATCCATGAAGGAGCTTGCTGAATCAAGTGAGAAAACACAGGCAGTTGTAAAGACTATTGATGAAATTGCATTTCAGACCAACCTTCTGGCATTAAATGCTTCGGTTGAAGCTGCAAGAGCAGGGGAAGCCGGAGCTGGATTTACAGTTGTGGCTGAAGAGGTTAGAAGCCTTGCAAAAAGATCAGCAGACTCTGCTCAAATTACTGCTGATTTGATTGATGCTACAGTAAACAGTATAAAGAATGGATCAAACCTCGTTGAAAAAACAGGAAAAAGCTTTGAAGCAGTAATAGATAGTACAGAAAAGATAGGGTCTCTTTTAAAAGAGATGGCAGAAGCTGCACAACAACAGTCTCAGGGAATAGAACAGTCTAAAATTGCAGTTTATGAGGTGGAAAAAATAACTCAGGATACAGCAGCAAAAGCAGAAGAGCTTAGTGCTGGTATGGGAGAATTTAAAACCAAAGCAAAAAGCTCTACTTGATAGGCTGTTACAGAACCAGACTATAAAAATTTAAATCTATCATTCAGTAACAGTCTGTTGACATTAAAGAAAACCGAATATTAAGGAAATTATATGACATTTTCATTGACAGATTCCATAGGGAAAAAAATTTATATTATTATTGGAACAGGGCTTTTATCTTGTTTGTTGCTTCTTTTAACGGGTATTATATCATCTGTCGTGTTAGATAAATTAGTTCTTTTAGCAAGAGCTGAGCGGGACCATTCTGTTCTTTTAAATCAATCATTAACAAAGTTTGAAAAATATATGCAGGGATGGGATGAAAAGTATTTTATAAGTTTTATGAATGAGAGCAAAAAAGTTTGCGATATTAATGAAGCATTTGGTAATATAAAAACTGATTTAAAAAGCAAATCCAAAGAAGATGTGGCAAGGCATCTATCTGATGTGAGTTCTACTTTTAATTACGCTCAGGCTCAGACCATGGTGACTATGGTGAGTATTTTATCTAATCATAAATTAGTTGAAGGGTTGTTGGTGACATCAAGAAAAGCTAATAAGTTGTTTAATAAATACAGGTTGCTGGCAGATAAATTTGTTAAAACAGAAAATTTAGATACACAGCATGGTCTATATAAAGAGATGCAAATATTGAAAAAAGAGATAGATATCTCTTTAAATCATTTTTCAAAAGGAATAAGTGATCTGTCTGCCTGGGCAACTTCGCTTATTTTTAAAGCCATGATTGGCTGTTTTGTTTTCGTTTTTGGATTTAGTCTGTTTATTGGCATAATTATATCCAGAGCTATTACCAGGCCAATCAATGAAGTTGTCGCTTTTGGTAATGTTCTTGCCGACAAAAATCTGTCTCAAAATATAAAACTTGAATCCAAAGATGAAACTGCTCGTTTGGGTCAGGCTATGAACCATATATGCGATAAAATAGGCAGCAGTATAGAACAGGTAGCTCTTTCAGCAGGACATTTGGCTGATGGAGCATCTAAGCAGGCAGCAGCCATAGAAGAAACATCTTCAGCTCTTGAAGAGATAGCATCTGTAAGTAGTAATACAGCAGCCAAGGCCAAGCAGGCAGATGGCTTTATAGAGATGGCATCAAAGGTTGTGGGGGAATCTAAAGAATTTATGCAAAAATTAATAACATCCATGAAGGAGCTTGCTGAATCAAGTGAGAAAACACAGGCAGTTGTAAAGACTATTGATGAAATTGCATTTCAGACCAACCTTCTGGCATTAAATGCTTCGGTTGAAGCTGCAAGAGCAGGGGAAGCCGGAGCTGGATTTACAGTTGTGGCTGAAGAGGTTAGAAGCCTTGCAAAAAGATCAGCAGACTCTGCTCAAATTACTGCTGATTTGATTGATGCTACAGTAAACAGTATAAAGAATGGATCAAACCTCGTTGAAAAAACAGGAAAAAGCTTTGAAGCAGTAATAGATAGTACAGAAAAGATAGGGTCTCTTTTAAAAGAGATGGCAGAAGCTGCACAACAACAGTCTCAGGGAATAGAACAGTCTAAAATTGCAGTTTATGAGGTGGAAAAAATAACTCAGGATACAGCAGCAAAAGCAGAAGAGCTTAGTGCTGGTATGGGAGAATTTAAAACCAAAGCAAAAAGCTCTACTTGATAGGCTGTTACAGAACCAGACTATAAAAATTTAAATCTATCATTCAGTAACAGTCTGTTGACATTAAAGAAAACCGAATATTAAGGAAATTATATGACATTTTCATTGACAGATTCCATAGGGAAAAAAATTTATATTATTATTGGAACAGGGCTTTTATCTTGTTTGTTGCTTCTTTTAACGGGTATTATATCATCTGTCGTGTTAGATAAATTAGTTCTTTTAGCAAGAGCTGAGCGGGACCATTCTGTTCTTTTAAATCAATCATTAACAAAGTTTGAAAAATATATGCAGGGATGGGATGAAAAGTATTTTATAAGTTTTATGAATGAGAGCAAAAAAGTTTGCGATATTAATGAAGCATTTGGTAATATAAAAACTGATTTAAAAAGCAAATCCAAAGAAGATGTGGCAAGGCATC
>JASFBI010000224.1 GCA_030149595.1 Desulfobacterales bacterium | reverse complement strand
AATCCCCCCTGAAATAGCAAAAGGCGCAAAGGTTACTATAACAGCTATGGTATTTGGCAGAATATGTTTAAATATTATTCGAAAATTTCCAGCTCCCAGAACCTTTGCAGCCAAAACATACTCCCTTTCCTTTTCCTTATAGGTTATTGTCCTCATAACCCATGTCATGGATATCCACCCAAAAAAAGCCATAATCACTATAAGCATAAAAAGATTTGGCACCACAACAGATGAAATTATAATAATCACATATAAAAATGGAATATTTGACCATATCTCAATGACCCTTTGAAAAATAAGATCAAACTTACCTCCAAAATACCCCATAAAACAGCCTATACTTATTCCCATACCATAATTTACAAACAGCAATATCATGGAAAAGATCATGGCTATCCTGAATCCGTAAATCAGCCGGCAAGCCACATCACGCCCCATGGTATCTGTTCCCAAAAAATGTTTTGCACTAAAAGACGGACTCTCAGGCGGATATACACCCTCTTTAAAATCATTTTCATAAGGATTATATGGAATAGGCGGCATAATAAGCCAGTTCCCACTATTCTGCTCTTTAAATATTTTATTGAGTTCTCTGTATTTTGCCTCATATTCATAATCCTGCCCAAAAAAACTTCCGGCAAGCATACGGTTGTATGTGGGAAAGTAATAATTGCCATTAAAACAGACAATAATTGCACGATTATTTGCAATCAGACCTGAAAATATAGATGCTGTAAATAACATTATAAGGATTATAAAAGAGTAATAACCTCTTTTTACAGATCTAAAACGGTTAATTTTTTTTTTTTAATAGAGGACTTAATGTTATCATTATTTAAATCTTACCCGGGGATCCACAACGGCAACACAAATATCTGACAGTATATTGCCTGCAAGCAGCAAAACAGAAGAGATAACCAGTATACCAAGTACAACAGGATAATCTCTTTCTACAACGGATTCATACCCTAAAAGCCCCATTCCATCTATATTAAACACCTTTTCTATTAAAAAAGATCCCATTAAAATAACTGAAACATTATTTCCGAAATGAGTTGCAATGGGAATCAGACTGTTTCTTATGGCATGATCAAACACAGCTTTTTTAAAAGGAAGCCCCTTGGCAATTGCTGTTCTTATATAATCTGCTGAAAGATTTTCCATAAGAGTATTTTTCATTAAAAGGGTCATAACTGCAAAAGAACCTGCAACATAGGATATAACAGGCAGCACAGAATGCAATATTATATCCCATAATTTTTCAATCAAATTAAGATTTTGAAAATCATCTCCTGTAAACCCACCAAGTGGAAAAATCTCCCAGTATGATCCTAAAAGAACCAGTAAAAGCAGGCCCACCACCCATCCAGGAATGGCATATCCTGTAAAAACCATTATTGATGTTATATTATCCACAGCCTGTTTATGCTTAAGAGCCTTTAGTATCCCCAAAGGAATACAGATACTATATACAAGAACCATTGAAACAAGCCCATAAAAAAGAGAGACAGGCACTCTTTCTACTATCATATCCCATACAGGATCATAATACCTTGTAGAAATTCCAAGATCACCTGTAATTACTTTTAAAAACCATAAGAAATAACTAACAAGAACCGGCTTGTCAAAACCGTAATATTTTTTTAACTCCTTTATCTGCTCATCTGATAAAGGCTGGCTGCTATTACCATGCGAATCACCTATTATCCCCATGCCCCCTGTGCTTTTCATCTGTTGTGCCTGCATTATAATACGCTCAACAGGACCACCTGGAACAAATCTGGTAATTGCAAAAACTATTATGGTGATTCCAATAAATGTGGGAATGATCAACAAGAGCCTTCTGATAAAATATTGCTTCATATATCATCCATAAAATATAAGAGAATTTTTTAAAACTAAAAACTGTTTGTCGGTTTTTTATAAAATAAAGGCAGGATAAATCTATTACTGGTATGTTTTTTAAAAAATGAAAATATATTCAAAATAGTAAAAAAATGAGGACGAAAAACAAGCTGTTTACAATATCTGTAAAAACCTGAAGTATGACAAACGACCACAAGACCGATCTGGACATCCAGATTTGCCACAACAAATCATTAAAGAGACATATTACTTTTACGTTCTTTCATATAAAATTATAAGTAGTCAATGCGAACGGTTACACATTATCTTAAGCATATATATTATAAAAAAGGAAAACAGAGAGATATAATTTATCCTGTTTTCCTTTTTCAAACTTAGTGATAATTTTAACGCTTTGAAAACTGGAATCTGGCTCTTGCACCTTTTTGTCCGTACTTCTTTCTCTCTTTAACCCTTGCATCCCTTGTAATAAAACCAGCCCGCTTTAAAACTGATCTAAATTCAGGATTTGCCAGCAACAGAGCTTTTGTTATTCCATGCCTTATTGCTCCAGCCTGTCCAGCTATCCCACCACCTTTAACTTTCACATTAATATCATAGGAACTTAACGTATTAGTCAAAGCAAGGGGTTGTTTTAAATTTATTTTAGAATTTCCTACGGTAATATAATCATCAAAACTGCGGTTATTTATGATTATCTTACCTGTTCCCGGAAACAACCATGTTCTTGCTATGGCACTTTTCCGTTTTCCTGTAGCATAATAGGTATTATCGTTATTCATCTATTCCCTCAAAATAAAAATAGTTACAACCAGTATCACGGTTATACATCAAATTTTTCTAACATTTGTGCCTTATGGGGATGATCAGGCCCTGAGTAAACTTTTAATTTTTTAAATAATTGCCTGCCAAGTCTGTTTTTAGGTAACATACCTTTTACAGCAAAACGTATCAAATCTTCAGGAGATTTTTCAAGAAGCTTTTCAGCAGTTATACTTTTTATTCCTCCCATATATCCACTATGCCTGTAATAAGTTTTCTGTTTTAATTTATTCCCTGTTAAAACAACTTTTTCTGCATTTACAACAACAACGCTATCGCCCATATCTGTATGGGGTGTAAAAAGCGGATTATGCTTTCCTCTAAGACGAGAAGCAATTACCGTTGAAATTCTTCCTAAAACTGCATCCTTAGCATCAATCAGCAACCATTTGCTTTTATTGTCAGTTTTTTTTGCACTGTATGTATATTTTTGCACTTTTAATTCTCCTAATCAAAAAACGAATTTAATTTATGTATATAAAAAAAAGCAAAGTGTCAAGGAAAATATTTCCCTTAGCTTTTTAATAACTTTTAATGTATTTAATCAAGGATTTTTTATTATATTTATTTTTATTAACCAGTTATATACAAGACATCCGGCACAAAATCCAAAACAGGCTTCCAAAAGAGCAAAGATTATCATTAAAACAGCAAAAAAATCCGCAACAGGAATACTACAGGACAGATATAAAACAGCAATGATAAAACTTAAAAAAAAACCTGTTTTTGCGGCAAATTTTTTAGGACCTGCATTTACCATGACCGTTTTAATCTTAAGTATTGAAACAATCTTCTTACTTAACAAGGAAACAGGGCTTTTCTTACCATTTAAAAACCCTCTGATTAGAAAATCACCTGTTAAAAAAAAAATTACCCACTTAATTTTCGACACCATAAAAACAAAAAGAAAAAAAGCTGTTATAAGCCCATTTAGTCTTGCTTCTTTTTCATTAATACGTTCATGTGAAATAGGACATGCCTGATTCACCTGCACCCCCTAATCAATTTTTTATACATTAAAATGTATCCCCCTGCAGACTGTTACAGAACACCAAGTATTAAAACTCTCAAAAATTTAATAAAAATAAACTATAAATTTTATTGATATATTAATCAATATTAATATATAAAAACTGATTTATGTAAAAATTTTTTATAAGCGTTGATAAATATGAATAAAATAGAATCAGAAGTAAAGTTTTTGATAACAGACAAAAATATAATACGAAAAAAAATACTTAATCTTGGTGCTGAGAATCAAGGTGAAGTATTTGAATATAACATACTGTTTGATGATAAAAACGACTCTCTTTTTCACAAAAAAAATATGTTAAGGCTCCGCAGAGATAAAAGAAACAGGCTGACTCTAAAAATACCTCCTGAAAATAAAAACGTTGAAGTTAAAACATTTAAAGAACTGGAAGTAGATGTTGATAATTTTGACACAATGACTGAAATATTAAATTCACTCGGTCTTTTTCCAAAAATAATTTATGAAAAATACAGGGAGACGCTACTGTTAAATGATGCCATTTTCTGTATAGACTCAATGCCATTTGGAAATTTTCTCGAAATAGAAGCAAATGAGCAGGAGATACGACCTCTTTCTTCAAAAATCGGACTATGCTGGCCAAAAAGATCAATATTAAATTATTTTGAAATTTTTGAAATTATAAAAGATAAATGTATGCTCTCTTTTAGTGATATTACTTTTAAAAATTTTGCTCCCGTAAATTTTAACCCGAAAACAATTGCATACTTGTTTGAATCAGGAAATTAATCATGCCTATGTTTCTAAATGTAATTAAATTTATCTCTATAATAATAGCTTCAATTATTATAGGAAGATGGTTTTTAAAAGAATTAAAATCTGCACAAAAAG
>JASFBI010000223.1 GCA_030149595.1 Desulfobacterales bacterium | reverse complement strand
TATCCGGATCATTATAGACAGTTGTTTCCCTGTCTGCATCAGTATATGAGACACTAAGTGTAATATAACCATCTGAAGGAAGAATATATCCAATTCTACTGAAAAACATATCAATATCTGCTTTGGTATGTCTGAGATAACCATCAGTATGATATTTTTGATATCCAAAATCATATATGAAATTTCCTGCCCCGCAGCTTAAATTCATGTTGTTGTTCAATGTATTATATGAACCATAGCTGACGCCAAAGTTTATATCAGGTTTTAATGATTCATATTTTTCAGGTGTTTTGCTGATAAGATTTAAAACACCTCCAATACTTTTTCCTGGGTATGCTGCAAAATGAGGCCCCGGTTTAACTTCAATACTTTCAAACATCCATGGCGGTAAAAGAGCATAATCCACTATATGGCTTGATTTTCGCCCGCCTGTCTTTCTTATGGTCATTCCATCAATTGAAGTTGAAAATCGTTTACTGCTGAAACCTCTCATGTAAACAGTATCATCATCTGGTACAAGATCTGTTTTACCTCTAAAATCAAATACCGGAAGTTTTGTCACAATATCTGTAATATTTTGTGCTGTTCCCGTAATTTCAAATTTGTTCAGATCTATAATATTTTCAGATGGAGTCAGAGAAACTCCCTGACGATTTCCTTTTGCAGATACTTCAATTTTACCAATATCATGAATCTTTTTTGATTTTTTAGTGTTATTTATTCTATTTTTATCCTGCTTATCTCCGGATGCCCAGACAGGATAAGATAAAAAAAAAATCACAAACCCTATAATCAGAATCAGATTGCCAAGATCTGTTTTCACTTCCCTTTTAGTTTTTAATAGTTCACCTATGGCTATCAATACCATTTCAACCACCTCGTAAATTAATCTAATAAAAAAAATAACAATTCAGAATTCAGCCATAAATTCAGGATTGGTTCACTTAGATATTATGTCAACTCAAATACAATAGTTATCTCCATAAAAACAGGTCCTTTAAACAGAGTTGCCGGCGGCCTTGGGAAAGGGGAAGCATTTTTTACAGCACTTAAGGCAGCTCTGTCGAGACTGCTGTGCCTTGCCCGTTTTACTATATGCACCGATGATACCTGCCCATCTGTTGTAACCACAAAACGAATTTTAACCCTTCCTTCAATATACCTTGTTTTAGCTTCTTCAGGATATTTTTTACAATTCTCTATCTTGAGCCTGAGCATATCAAAATAGTCATCTGCTGTAATAAACTCTATGTTTTCACCAAAATTTAAATTCGAAACATTAAAATCAGAGCTGTCAGGAATATCAGAGGTGCTGATACCTTCCATAAGATTATCTGCATAATTATTTTTTGCAGGATCAGCTCTTATCTGAGGTATATGGTGTTTCCGAATATTCATTTTTTTAATATTTTGAATTTCAGGTGATTTGTGCCTTATTCTTGGATGGGGAATTGATCTTTGAAATGATTTTGAAATATCCTGCATGGTCAGCTCTATATATAACAATGCTTCTGATCTGTATATACCTGAAATATGCATAGCTATTATCAGATGAATAATCAGGGACATGCCAATCAGCCCATGCATTAAGCGGTTTGGTCTTTTTTTATTTTCAAATGCAAATTTCACAAATTAAAAATCCTTTTCTGTTGCAAGACACAGTTTTGCCGCACCAGCAGCTTTTGCAATATCCATAACCCTGACCGCCTTGTTTAAAACAACCATGCGGTCAGCCTTAATTACTACAAGCCTGTCTTTCTGGCCGCCGATTATTGCCTTTAATTTTTTTAAAAGCATGTTATTGGGAATCTGCTTATTTAATAAAAATGCCCGCCCTTCTTTATCAACATAGACTGTTATCTCCTGCTGCGTTTGGGGAGCAGCAGCCTTTGCCTGGGGAAGTTTAATTTTAATACCTTCCTCTGTTATAAAGTTTGTTGTCAGCATAAAATAGATAAGCAGCATAAAAACAATGTCTATCAAAGATGTAAGTGGCGCCTCTATCTGATAGCGACTCTTTTTTTTCCTGTGAACCAGCATTCTAATTTCTCCATTATGCTTTGTTTTCCGTAATCGCCTTCATAAATATTACAGAACCGTTTTGCAGTCTTGCCTCGTATTTATCTATCCGTGCCACTAAATAACTGTAAGCCACCATGGTAGGAAGAGCCACACTCAACCCAAGGGCAGTAGTAAGCATAGCTTCCCATATACCACCTGCAAGAACTGCTGCATTGACTTTGCCTCCCATTTGCTGAATCACCATAAAAGCCTTAATCATACCAATAACTGTTCCCAGCAAGCCTAAAATAGGAGTAATATTTCCAATAGTAGCCAGTGCCTGAACATAGCTTGAAAGATCCCTCACTTCTTCATCAGTAGAACTGATAATTACCGTTTCCAGCATCTCCCTGTCCATGTCCTTCGCTTTGATAGCCTGTATTAGAACCCGGCCCATGGGAGAATTGCTTTCATCTGCAAATTTTAATGCCTTATCCTCACCTCCTCCTTTGGCAAGGAGTTCTGCAACTTTCGCAGCAAGGCCTGTTCCACGGCTTTGCATCCTTGCAAAACGAATTACCCTTTCAAAAAAAATGGCCATGGCCAAAACTGAACAGAGCAAAATCGGAATTACAATCACACCGCCTTTAGATAAAAATTCAACCATATTGATTTATCCTTTTAAATATTTTCAAACATATATTTCACTATACCTGAATATTACTGTTTCCCAATTGGCATCTGAACAAAAACCACCTAAGAATTCTCCTTACAATCAATAACATCAGGCTTGCCATCAAAATCTATATCCTTTTGTCTCCTGATCAAAGCTTCGGATTCATCATACTCTTCCCAAAGATCAGCCTTCCCGTCTTTATTTGTATCCTCTTCAACAGATGCTAACCGGCCGCTATTATAAAAAAACCAGGTGTCTGTTTTTCCGTCTCCATTGTTATCCTTTTCAGCTCTGATCGGATTTACCGATTCATCGTAAAACCATACTATATTTAAATTACCACTGCCTCCATCGTCCTCCTCGCTTTTAATCAGCTTTCCGTCCTTATTATAATACTCTTTGAGATCAAAACGAGTATCCATATCTTCATCAATCTCCTTTTGTCTTAACACACCATCTTTATAACAAAAACGTGCATCAGTCTTCCCATCTTTATTTACATCCAGCTCCATTACACGGGTCCAGCCCAGAAAATTAAACATATGGGTTGTTTCAAAATATCCATCATGATCTCTGTCTTTAATCAGCGTATCCTTTAAACCTTTTTTATAAAAAACCCTCAGATCAACCTTACAGTTCTGATTTTCATCTTTTTCCAGCTTTATAATCTGTCCGCACTTATAAAATTGCCATGTGTCTGTTTTACCATTAAAATCTGTATCACTTTCAACCCTTTGCTTTTCCTCTTTGACATTAAAAAACACTTTAATATCAGGTTTTCCGTCACAATTTTCATCCTGGGTCTGAAGATGCATTTTGCTGTTTTTAAAATAAGTTACAGATTCTAAAAAGCCATCTCCTTTTCTATCATATTTAACCATTACAGGCAGTCCCTTTTCAAAAAATCTAAGCCTGTCTATACGTCCGGAATATCTTGTATCCTCTTTTATTTTTTTAATCTGACCTTCTTGATCAAAATTACTAAAATAGTCAAGTTTACCATCAAAATTAGTATCTTTATTCTGGATAAAAAATTTACCTTTTTTAAAGGTAATAAAGATGTCAAATTCTCCGTCAAAATTTGAATCTTTTTTTTGATCAATCGGCAGGAAATCCTTGAAAACAGTAATAGAATCCATCAATCCATTAAGATCAGTATCTTTCTGCTGTTTTACAATTTCACCATTTTGATAAAACCGGAATGTCTCAAACTCCCCATCATTATCAAGATCATGTTTGCTCTTTTCCGGAAGTCCTTCAGAATTATACAAAACTATTCTCTCGTACTTTCCGTTTTCATCATCATCCACCTTTTGCTCAACAGGTTTATTATCTTTATACTTTTGCCAGACATTAATTTTCCCATTTTCACTGGTATCTCTTGTAGAAGAGGTAAGCTGTCCATCTTCAAAGTAATAAAAAGTATTAAAATTACCACTGTCTGAAATATCTTTTTTTATTAAAAGAGGTTGTCCTTTTTTATCAAACAGAGTGATCTGACAGACCTTTTCAAACTCATTTCTTTTCTCCTGCCTGACTCTTTGTCCTTTATTAAAAAAATCCAAGCAATCAATCTGCTGATTAAAATCGGAATCTCTTTCAACTCTATTCAGTTTTTCATCTTTATAATATTGAAAACGATCCATGAAACCATCTTTATTGCTATCAATCTCAAGTTTGACTATTTTATTCCTGCCATCAAAAAAGATAACCTGATCAATCTTCCCGTCACCATCATTATCCTTTTTTACCTGCTTCTCTATTGCAAAAGCAGGCAGACCAGATAAAAATGATAAAATCAATATTGTAATAACAAGATATTTCATTCTATCCCCTTAATTGTTTGGTACAGATTTCATATAAACATACATGGCAGATTTATCTGCCACAACAAAAATAGAAACTCTCATGATTACG
>JASFBI010000222.1 GCA_030149595.1 Desulfobacterales bacterium | reverse complement strand
GGCCATGCCGGTTTATATTCTATTCAGTCCTTCTCTTTCTAACTTTTTTAAATCGTTTTCCCCCCTGGGGTTTCTTAGCTTCAGCATATTGCACCCTGACATCCCTGCCATCTATTTGTGCACCTTTCATTGACTTTAAAACCTTAGATGCAACACCTGTTTCAACTTCAAAAAAAGAAAATTCCCGCATAATTTCTATTGAACCAATCTTTTCTGAACTAATTCCGGTTCTGCTGCATATTGTTCTTATCACAGTGCCTTTTTTAAGATTATCCATAGATCCTGTATTCAAAAAAAACCGTTTTGACTTCCCAGGCTCTAAATTGTTTTGCTGACGATCTTTTTTTGCAACACGACGGACATCTTCTCTTTTTTTCAAAGAGACATTTATATCTCTTGACCCTTTATAATAATTAAGAAAACGGTTAAATTCAATTGAAACAAACTTTTGAATAAGCTCCTCTTTTGTAAGAGCATTTAATGTATTATAAACCGGAGGCAAAAACCTACCAATCTCATCCTGTTTTACTTCAACTTCAACCATTTTATTAATCATGGAATAGAGCTGTTTCTCACAGATTGCATACCCCTCAGGAACCTTCTCATAGTTAAATTTCAAATCTGCTTTTTTCTCTATAAACTGAAGTTTTCTTTTTTCCCTGGAGTTGATAATAACTATGGAGACACCTGATTTACCCGCTCTTGCCGTTCTGCCACTCCTGTGAGTATAGTTGTCCGCTTCATCTGGAAGCTTATAGTTAATAACATGACTAATATCGGCAATATCTATCCCCCTTGCAGCAACATCTGTTGCAATAAGAATCTGAATACCTTTGGTCTTAAATCTACGCATAACTTTATCCCGCAGAGCCTGGGAAAGATCTCCATGAAGAGATTCAGCATTATAACTATCTTTTATTAATTTTTCTGCTATTTCCTGTGTCTCTTTCCGTGTACGGCAAAATACAAGCCCATAAATATCAGGATAATAATCAATAATTCGTTTTAATGCCTGATACCTGTCTTTTTCATTAACAATATAATTAACATGTAAAATATTTTCTGCACCACTGTTTTTCTTTCCTACTATTATCTCAACAGGGTTTGTCATATATTTTTTTGAAATTCTTGAAACCTCAGCAGGCATTGTTGCAGAAAACAACCATGTCCTCTTTTGAGATGGTGTTTTTTCAAGAATGGTATCTATATCTTCCTGAAATCCCATGTTAAGCATTTCATCTGCTTCATCAAGAACCACATATAAAACCTTAGAAAGTTTTGCAACTCTTCTATTTATAAGGTCGAGCAACCGCCCTGGGGTTGCTACAATGATCTGAGCTCCTTTTTTAATTTGACTTCTCTGTTTTTCAATACTGGCACCACCATAAACAGCAACAACCTTTGCAGATTTTATATATTTACATAATTTTTTAATATCTTCTGAAATCTGTACACAAAGCTCCCTTGTGGGACAAATCACCAGCCCCTGTACATGCGTAAGATCAAAATTAATTAACTGAATCATAGGTAAACCAAAAGCTGCTGTCTTACCGGTCCCTGTCTGGGCAAGCCCTACAAGGTCTCTATCTCCACCAATTATTTCAGGAATTGCATCTGTCTGAATAGGCGTGGGTTCAACAAAACCAAGATCATTCACTGCCTGCAATAACTCATCAATTAAATCTAAATTTTCAAAACTCATGTTTTTCTCAATCTTTCTAATAATTTATAATATTTATAAATAAAACAAATTATTGTACTACACTAAGGAGAATAATGCAAATGCTATATAGAAAATAATTTCCACCTTATTTAAAAAAGCAGCTTACCTGTTTTTCTGCTTTCCCAACAGGCTGTTACAAAACACTACTTTGTCCAATTTCTGCGTTAAAAAATAAATTTAATCCTCGGAATACATATAGGTATGCCTGTGGTCAAAATAATTTTCCGCCTTGAACTTGAATAATTTTTCATTCTTTAACAACCTGTTAAGTTAAGCATTTTTAACGCATTTACTGCAGATTTTTTCTGGGTTTTATATTTTTTTGCTGTTTTAAATACCTCTATTGCTCTATTAATTTTTTCATCATACCATAAACAAAAACCCTGCATTAAATAGGCTTGCCCCGGGTTTTTCAGATTTTGCGATGCCTGATAAAAAGAGCTTGCAGCTTGTTTGAATTTTTTTTTGTTATACAAAATCTGCCCCTTTATCATTAAAAGCTTTCCCTCTTTTTTTATACCAAGACCATAATCAATCCATTCTAAAGCTTCATTTTCATTATTCATACGCTGGCAGCAATATACAATTTTTTTTATAATATTTAAATCTTTTTTCTCTTTTAAAATGGATTTATAATATTTTAATGATTCCCTTGGTATGGATTCAGAATAATTTAAATCTCCCAGCAACTGCCTTTCTGAAGGCAAAAGAGATTTAAGATAACTATACACCGTTAAAGCAGACAAGGCTTTATCAAACTTGTTATTACTCAATTGAACATGGGCAAGTCCTTTCCACCATTTTGGTTCCTCAGAATAATTTTTTGTGAGATAACACGCATATTTCAAAGCCTTCTGTTTCATTGAAAGGGATAAATACTGATAAAGAAGTATCTCCTGCCATTTTTTTTGCCTCGCTCCTTTCATATTATAGGCAAGCTCTTTTATATGGGGCAGTGCTTTTTTATAAAGCTTGCAGGCAAAATATGCCTGAACAAGCCCCTCTTTCCATAAAAGTTTAACTTCATCCTGATGATCCTTTAAAAGCCTTTCAAAAAACAAAACAGCTTTTTGGTTTTTATTTGCCATGCAAAAAGATGCACCAACATAATAGAGTGCTTCAGGATTTACAGGATCACTATTTATATATCCTTTTAAAAAACATTCACCTGCTTTTTCATACATATTTAATTCATATCTGCATTTAGCAAGATTCATCCAGGCAGGAGCATATTTATCATATTTTTTTACACACAACTCATAACAGGGTACAGCCTTTTTATAATTACCCAAAACAAGATAATTATTACCCATGGTAAAATCAATTAAAAAATGATTACCATATTTTGCTTTTTTACCTTTTTTATTAGTTGCCCTGTATTTTTTTAAAAGATCCAGAGACTCTCTGTATTTTTTTTGAGCAGACAGTTGCTGACTTTTAAAAAGCACCGCTCTAACAGATAAAGGTGCTTTTTTTTCAATACCAGCATATGCATTAAAACAGAGGAATAAAAACAATACCAATAGAGACAAACCTGTTTTTAAAAACAGCCGTTTTTCCATATTTTTTTTAATCATATTCTCTTTTATCTTTCAAAAACATATTTTATGGTTCTACTTACCAAAGTTTCGACAGCAACTCCATCTACAGTCCCTGGCAAGAATTTCCAGCCATACACACATCTTTTAGCACTGGTTTCAAAAATATCTTCAGGAACAGCTTTTAAAATTTTAACAGAACGGACACCCCCTTCTCTGTTCACTATAAACTCAACCTTAACCCAGCCTTCAATACCTCTTTGCCTTGCACGTATCGGATATATCGGAGGTATATTAACAAGGGGTGTTAATGGTCTGTCAAGTTCACCAACTCTAAAGATTGATTTTATCCCTGAAATATCTAACACTTTCATAACAGGAGCATTTACTGCAAAAATACTTGCTGGAAGCCTGCTGTTAATCTCAAACTTGTTTACAACCTGATTTATCAATAATTTATTGATTTTGTTTTTTATTTTCTCTCTTACAGGTTTTTTAGGCGAAACAATTGTCTTTGGTTTTTTATGTGTCTGATCTTTTTTGACTTTTTTCAGCCGGATAAAATTTATCTTTTCAAAAATCTCATGGGATTCGCTTTTTCTATGCTCTGTATTTATAAGCAAAGGCATTAAACTAAACAAAGCAAAATTTATTACAATAGAAATAATTAGACCATATTGCCAGAATCTAAGGTAATCTTTTTTTAGATAATCAAACATAATATCTTGTTAAGCAATTGAAAATATTTTATAAAAACCTATTCAGGTAAACTTGCTGCAATGGAAACATTTTTTACGCCTGCCATTTTACACTCATCCATAGCTGTTATTACCACACCTGTTGAACTCTCTTTATCAGCAACTATAATAACTCCTGACTCTGGATTTTCAGCAAGAGCTCTTTCCACATTCATCCTGACAGACCTTATATCAATTTCCTGTTTATTAAAAAAGACACTGTTATCTTTAGAAATTCCCAGCATAATAACAGATTTTGCATGTGCTGTGGCTGTTGCAGCTGACGGCCTGTTAACATCTACTCCTGTTTCTTTAACAAAGCTTGTGGTAACAAGAAAAAAAATCAGCAAAATAAACACCATATCAATTAATGGTGCCATATTTAATTCAACCGGCTTTCTATTCTGCTTTCTATATCCTGAAATATTAAGCATTTCTCTTAACTTTTCTCCTTAAAAAACAATAAATTCTTTAAAAATTATTAAAGATAGCGTTTAAGATACAATCCTAAAGAATCCACACGTTTTTTTAATTTTTCCGATCTTGCCTGCAAAAAATTATGCATATACAAACCAGGTATAGCAACCAGCAAACCTGTTTGTGTTGTTATTAAAG
>JASFBI010000221.1 GCA_030149595.1 Desulfobacterales bacterium | reverse complement strand
GTTCTGCCGTTCTATTCATCCGTTTTATCATCAAGAATATCATCTAATTCAATATCTTTTTTATCATCTGGGGTTTTATCCTGTGCAGGGTCTTCTTCAACACCTTTTTTATCATCTTTTTTATCGTCTGGGGTTTTATCCTGTGCAGGGTCTTCTTCAACACCTTTTTTATCATCAAGAAGATCGTCTAATTTAACATCTTCATCCTCAACTTCTTCCACCTCCATTACTTCAACAACAATATCATCAAAATCATCAAAAGCAACTTCCAATGAATCTTTATTATTATCAGACAAAAGAGTTTTAATACCTGATACAATTACCTGGGAAGAGGTAATATTATGAAAAAATCTTTTTGTTCTTATTGCCTGAATAAGAGAGGCATCTCCCAGCTCAACAGCATCAGAGATATCAACCATTTTAAAAGTTTCCTCGTATGTAAGTGCAAAAGAGCCCTTTTCAAGCTCTGACATCTCCCTTATTATTAATTCATCCTTTTTTTCGTTTTTTTGGATCAAAAATTTATATTTCACTTTTTCTCTCCTGATAACAGGTATCTTTTTTCTTTTAATATACAACCAGACAAACCCTGCAAATTATGATACCTGCTCAATTTATTAAAAATTTCAAATTATACTTACTAACACCTAAACCTATAAATTATAAACAAAAAACATATAATGTCAATCAGGAACCATACAAAAAAGAGGTTAAACAGATTTTAAATATGAAAAGATATTTATATATTTAGTATAACAGAAGGCTATTTAAGAGTTGGCAGCAAAGCTTTTTCAATCACTGTTTTAACTTTTTTTATTTTAATTTCAGATCTGATTTTCTGACCAGAAAAATCCCTTACATAAAAAACAGCCACAACCTGATCTACTTTAGTAGCAATTTTAGCAATCCATATATTTAATTCACATGTTAAAAGCTTATTTGCTATATTAAACAAAAGCCCTGAATAATCATATGTAACAATTTCCACAATAGTAAAAAAACCGGAACTTTTATTATCTATTTTTATCCTGTGCGGCTTTACTAAAGTATAAAATTCACTGTTTTTTTTTCTGGAAATCATATCCTTGAGACAAAGTGACAGATCAAGATTTCCCTCAATGGAGCTGTTTAGATCTTTTGCTATTTTATCCCACTTATTTTTTTCAAATATCTTATCTAAGGGCGAAGTTACTTTAAAAATATTAAGAGCTGTCTTATTCTTCCATGTATAAACCTGCACATCCAAAATATTTATTCCATTTAATGTTAAAACCCCCGCCATCTTTAAAAACAACCCTTTGTAGTCTTTAGCACAAACAGTAATAACCCTCATATCAGAATTTTTATCAGGCTTTATATTCCAGACAAAATTTTGCTGTTTTAAATCTTTAAAAAGATTAATATGCTCAATAATATTTTCCATGGGCTCATAAAACAGATACCCGGAAGATATCATCTTTAAATAACCTTCTATATCAATTTCAAGTTTTTTCTCTTTTATAAGGGCTGTTATTTTAGTCTTTTTAGATTTTACAATTCCCAAATCCTCTTTTGAAAAAAAGGCTTCTGTTTCAAAAAACCTTAAAACCTCTAAAAAAAGGGTATTCAGTAAATTACCTGTCCATCCATTCCATGCTTTGGACCCTGTTGCAATAGAATCCGCAACAGTAAGCAGGTAAAGCAGCCTGAGACGAGTAATATTTTGAACTTTTACAGCACATGCAGCAATTGTCTCCTCATCATATATATCTCTTCTTGTTGCTATTTTTATCAGAAGCAGATGCTCTTTGACCAAAAATGCAACGGTTTGAGCTTCAGATACTTTATACCCTTTTTCAAGGAGTATTTTATAGGCAAGCCTGCTCCCGGTAACAGAATGATTATCAGTATCTTCTCCTTTACCTATATCATGAAGCAGTTCTGCCCACAAAAGCAGCTTTTTCTCCTTTGCAACAGACTTTATAATTTCATAACACAAATATTTATTATTTTTACTTTTATTTTTTGTAAACTTTTTAATTATCTGAACAGTTTTGATGGAGTGTATATCAACGGGGTATATATGATACTCATTATATTGAATCCTGTTGATTATTTTTTTAAACTCCGGAATATATTTTGAAAGAAAACCCGTATTTAACATAATACTTACAATATTAATATTTTTTGAAGCAAGACAATATTCAAAGGACTTTACAACACTAACACTGTTTCTGAATTTTTTGTTTATAAGATATTTAAATTCTTTAATAATACGCATTGATTCAGCACTTAATAACAATCCGGTTCTGGCACTTTCCTCACAAATTTTAATTAAAAGAACAGGGTTTTTTACAATTTCATTTGTTGATTTAAAATACAACAAACCATTTTTTATTATAAATTTTGCTTTTTTTGTTTGAAGAGACCTCGGTCTTCTTTTTATTTTTTTATCTGAGTTTATTTCCAGTAAAAACATTTGCAGTTTGTATTTAATAAACTGCATATGTCCGTGAAGTATACCTAAAAAATTTTCAACTGGCTGCGTAGTTTTTGTATTTTTAAATTTCAAAATTCTGGTTAAATCAATCTGATGCTCAAAATACAGCTGATCATTTTTCCTCTTTGTCAAAAGATGCAGCTGGTTTCTTACTTTCCAAATAAAAGAGAGGGCTCTTACAAGCAGATAAAATTCCTGCTGGGAAAAATAACCATTATATTCAAGATCCCGGGGAGTTTTTATCTGGTACCTGACTTTGGCTATCCATAATATTGTATGATAATCTCTTAATCCTCCTTTACCCTCTTTTAAATTAGGTTCAAGAAGGTAGGCAGACTCTCCAAAACGGAGATGTCTTTGGTGATTCTTATCTACAAGCAAATTGACTGTTTTTTTTAAGTTAGGAATTATAAGTTCATTTCTAAGCCTTTCAGCCATTTCTGCAAACAGATTTGACATTCCACAGATAAAACGTGCATCCAGCAGAGAAGTTAATACCTCTAAGTTGCTTGAAGCCAAAAAAACACACTCTTCTATAGTTCTTGTTGCATGTCCAACTTCAAAACCTATATCCCACAAAGGATAAATTATTTCACGCACCAGATCTTCGGCTTCATCAGGAATTTTTTTATCAAATAGAATAAGAATATCAACATCTGAATGCACACACTGCTCACCCCTTCCATACCCTCCCAAAGCAACCAATGCATAAGGTTTTTTACTTATACCTATTTTAAGACCTGTATTACTTTGCTCAAAACTCCCAAAAAAGAACTCATCTATCAATCTCGTATGCTTATCCATAAAAGACCGGCTGCTGTTTTTATGAAAATTAAACAATAAAGAATCTCTTTTAAATTTTAAATTTTTGGAAGGTTTATTTTTCATAATAACATCTGTTAAATTATATTTACATAATCACACTCTAAATAGTGTTCCCCTCAGCCACAACTGAGACCAATACTAATAAATGCCTGAACAAAAAAAAGAAACGATAAAAATCGTAATGAAAACAAAGGGGGTTAATATAAACTATTTTACAATCTTAAGATTTTGATTAAAAAAACAAATGCTCTTTGGTAATTAATTTTATCTGAATATTCTTTATTGTTTAAAGATAAAATTAATTATCTTGAAAGGGTAATATATCTATATTATAATTTATTTTTTTTTTGGTAAATTATCTAAAAAACATGTAATATAATACGGAAAAGTGATAAAGAACTCAAAGAGAAACCCAAGAACAATCAACACAAAAGAATAGGGTTTCATGAGTACACGTTTTATAGTTTTAAAAATTTTAAAAACAGTAGCCTTTTCCATAATATATCCTTTTTAAAAAATCAATATTGCAAAATTTTTATAAAAATTTTGGTAACATAAAATTTATTTGTAAATATCATAACTAATTTAATAATTCAAACAGGTTTTAATAAAAAAAATTATGGTTATTAAAACTGAAAATAGCATAAAAATAAGAAAAATAACCTGGGTCGGGTTAATATTAAACTTACTTTTATCCTCTTTTAAATTTACAGCTGGAGTAATAGGATGCAGCGATGCCATTATAGCAGATGCCATTCACAGTGCATCAGACAGTGCAACCGATATTATGGTAATAATCGGATCATATTTCTGGTCAAAACCTCCTGACAGTAACCACCCATACGGACACCAGAGACTTGAAACCTTTGTATCTGTTATAATAGGAATAATAATCTTTTTCACAGGCATAGGAATAGGTATTAACGCCATAATAGAACTGCATAACTACAATTTCCATCAACCAAAAATAATAGCTTTAATTGCTGCAGCAACATCTATAATAAGCAAAGAGTTATTATACCAATGGATTATTAAAACAGGAAGTAAATTTAAAAGCATAGCTCTTACTGCAAATGCCTGGCACCATCGTTCAGATGCCATAAGCTCTATTCCTGCTTTTTTATCAACAGGATGTGCAATAATATTTCCGGGAATGGTAATGAATGATCAGATAGGAGCAGCGATCATTTCCCTTTTAATCATCCAGTCAGCCATAAAAATCATATGGCCAGGCATAACGGAACTGACTGGTTCAGGAGCATCAATGGAAACATGTGAAGAAATAAGATCCATTTCCAAAAAACATCCCCTTG
>JASFBI010000220.1 GCA_030149595.1 Desulfobacterales bacterium | reverse complement strand
TGCCTGTTGAAAAAATTTTTAATTGTACATGTGCCGCAAGACGGGCAAACAGTGGCAAAACAATTAATTTACCTTTTTCTACTGATGCCCTTGCTTCTATCAACCTGCATGTTTCCAAAATATCATGCTCTGTTGGCATAAATACTAAAATATCTCCTGAAATACTTTCAGACAAAAGCTTGAATACCGCATCTACTGCAAGATCTATATAACCTGCCTCATTATCATCTGTACCTGTATCAGAAACATTACCTTTCTTATGATAATAAATAAGATCTACAGGATAAGTACTACCTGACACCTCAATCACAGGAGCATTATCAAAGGCTTTTGAAAATTTTTCAGTATCTATGGTTGCTGAGGTAATTATTAACTTAAGCTCTTCTCTTTTTTTAAGAAGTTTTTTTAAAAATCCCAACAAAAAATCTATATTCAGACTACGTTCATGGGCTTCATCTATAATAATCGTATCGTACTCATACAAATTTGCATCATTTTGAGTTTGAGCCAGTAAAATTCCATCTGTAACAATTTTAATATACGAATTCTTAAATGTTGTATCTTTAAATCTTATCTTATAACCAACAATCCTTCCTTCTTTATCATTCAGCTCATAAGCCAATCTTTTGGAAATGGTTACAGCTGCAATCCTCCTTGGCTGGGTACATACTATTGAACCTTCTATACCACACCCGGCCTCAAGGCAAAATTTAGGAATTTGTGTGGTTTTTCCTGATCCGGTTGCACCTGAAATTATTACAACCTGATTATTTTGTATTGCAGAAATTATCTCAGTTTTTTTTTTTATGATTGGAAGATCTGGATATTTTGATAAAATCGGAAGGTTTGCAACTCTTTTCATCCTGAAAAATATGGATTTTTCAACTCTTTTTTCTATTTTTAATATCTGCTCGGATAATTTTTTATTTGATAAAAAATTATCTGCTTTTTCAATCTTATTTATCAGATGAAAAGCCCACAACTGATCTTTTAAAAAAGCATTTTTTAATATATGCTTAATCCTGCTAATTTTTCCCAGTACTTTTTCAGACAATTTATAAACTCTTTACAAGGATATGAATATTTTTTTTATTCATATTCCATAAAAACATAATATTTTTATATAACACCAAGAGTAATTGCCTGAATAACTTCTTTTGCTTCTTTAAAATCAGGATTAATCTCAAGTGCTTTGGAAAAGCTCTCCTTAGCTGCATCAGGATTTTTTAAATCTAAATACAACCGGCCAATATTGTAATAAATATTTGGCTCATTAGGATGTATTTTAATAGCTTTCTGGTAATTTTTTAAAGCTTTTTCCAAGTCCCCTTTTTTCCGGTATAATACACCAAGGCTGTTATAAACATTTAAAGTATTAGGATTTATTTCCGTTAACTCTTCTAAAATACTTTCCGCCTCATTAACCTTATCTTCTGTCATATACAAATCAGCAGCTTTTTGCAAATATTTTTCTGCATCTTTAGCCTTACCCATCTTTTTAAACAGCTGCCCCATAGCTTTAAAAGCTTTGGCATAAAGTCTGTCTATCTGGGTTGCTTTTTTAAATGCAGATATTGCTTCGGAATATTTTTTCTGGGCAGTTTTTATATAACCTATATTATAATAATACTCTGCTGACTCACCCTGCTCAGTCATTTTTTTAAACAGATCAAGTGCTTTATCAAATTGTTTATTTTTAATAAGCTTCATTCCGGAAGAGAGCATCCTTTTGCTCTCTTCCAAATCTTTATCTACATTTAAAGGATCTGACAATACTTCTATTTTTTGTTTAACATTATTAGAGTTATAGGGCTTTACAAAAAGACCAGTCACTCCAGCCTGCCCGGCCTGAATAACTTTTACACGGGTAAAAGACGAATCAGATAAAAAAAAAGGAAGGTCAAAATAGTTATCATCATTCCTAAGTACTCTCAAAAGAGCAAGCCCATTCATATCTGACATTTCCCATGAAGCTATTACACAGTCAAAATCTTTAATTTTTATCAATGACCATGCATCATTTGCACTGGATACTTTATGAATACTTATACGCCCTAAAAATTTAACAATATTTACAAGTTGATTGAGCTGTTCTATATCATCATCTACAATAAGAATCGAATCAGTTTTATGTGAATTAATTTTCATATATTTTCTCTACAATTTTAATAAATATCAAGATAAATGTCATTTTCACCTGTCCTCTTAGCATTTTTAATAAAACCTGTTATAATCTCATCAATTTTTTTTACAACCAAAGCATTTTGCCAACTTTCAAAAGTATATACAAAATATTTTATGTTAAAAGAGGAACTATCCTCAAAATATCCCCACATAACTTTTGCTATTTTATAACATTTTAACTCAAATTTTTCAATATCAGCTAAATCAACTACTAAAAAATAATATTCACCCCAGCTGTTTTTCAGCAGCATTTCAGCAAATGTAAACTGTTTTTTTTTATAAAATGATTCAGTTTTTACTGAAACAAAAATTTTTTTCCATACAGGTTTAGTATAATATTTTTTAACTTCCTTTTTATCTGAAAAAAAATCATTCACAATCCCTAAAAATTGTCTTGCTTTACCTGAAGTTATTTCAGATTGCAAAGACTGAAATTTTACAAGAGACAAATCATTTAAACACAGAGAATTATAGATAATCCACCCAATAGCACGCAGAAGCTCTTTAGCTTTAAATATTATTGACTCTTTATTTCTTAATTCTCTCTCCCTATTGTCATATATATACCATAAATTATCACTCCCTGAAACAGATATAGAGCGATCTCCCCTTGCATATAAATACCTGGAACACCTCGGTATTTTACCTTCATCTCTTTTTAAAATTGCTGAAATTCTATTCTTTAAGCTTAAAAGCTCCAAATCATCCATATAAAAAATTTGCTTTTTATCACTGCTTCTCTCAAGAACCAGCTTATATAAAAACTTTATCTGTTTAAGCAATTTTTTTTCATAGGAAAGCTTTTTTTTTTCAGGCCATTTTACATAATCTGTAAAATAACGTATTTTTTTATTATCCCACTTCCATGCAGTTAATAATTTTTTTACAAGTATTCCTTTGGGATGTTCAGGATTTGTTTTTTTGGGCACAGGAAAACCACAAAGACGAAAAAAAATAGCTTCTTCTATAACAGGTAATTCCTCTATGCAAATTTTATTATAGAATTTTATAACATAATTAAATATAACAGCATAAGGATCAACATGACTTTCATTAAAACTATCACTTAAAAAATTTTCCTTTATTATATCACATGGAAGCAGTTTATTTAAACCACAGTAATAACTTACTATAAGGGAACTTTTAAGCAAAGCCTTTACAGGATCACTTCTGGATTTATATATCTGCCACAGTAAAGCACCTGGACACTCTTTTTTATCAATTCCACTAAGATTTCCCAAATCTATAAATTTTTCATTTAAATCATAATCATTATCTGTGTTTAAAAATTTCTTTACTATATATTTGTATTGATAGTCATTTATACCAACAGGTAATACTGCCCAAAGAGGTACAAGCCCTGCTATTACCATAAAGGTTCTGTAAAACTCCTCTTTTAATATAGTTTTTTGAGCAGAACCTGAGCTCTCCTCACTTATCTCTGAAAAATTATTATCCTTTATCTGATCAACATCCACTATAAAAAAGCTGACACTTTGATCATACTCTTTTTTACACCAATCCTCAATTTTTTCAAATTTTGCCTCTAAAAGTAAAATCTGAGATTCTGTACACTCAGATTTATCAAGAACCACCCAGTAATCAAAATCAGAATGTACTCCCTGTGCTAAAGTACCAGAACTACCCATGATATATAATCCACGGATATAAAATTTTCTTGCAATAGACAGCCTTATCTCTTTTGCAGTAATTTTAAAATGTTTTAAAGAAAGTTTAAAAAAACCAGAATCATAAAAAGAAATTATACCAAAAGGAATATTTTCAGAATCTACAAATCCAGGATAATCAGGTGAATTTACATGGAGAAAAAAAGGAATAATATTGAAAAGCTCTTTTTTTTCCTCCGAAAGATTTCTAAAAAGCTCCATTAACCTCAACACATTATATGACACAAAACATTTCCGGGATTTTATTAAAAATTGTACTACTTTTTTATCATTTTGAATATTATCAGTAATTTTTTTATTATTCATATTAATTTATCTTTTTATTTTTCTTGGATTTAATTTTTTAAAAAGCTATAATTATTTAATATCTGAATGAAAACTGTCTTTTTTTGTCAGTCTCTCTGTCAGATAAAAAACCACAGGTTTCATTCAACGACCACTATTTACAAATCAAAAATGATACAATTAATATTTACTACAACTGTTTAACTATAAAATTAAGTACATGATTCTAACCAAAACAAGTAATAATCCCAAAACTAAACCTCAAAAAATATTGGCGAAAAACAGTTATATAAAGGAATAAGTTATGAATGACAAACCTTTTAGCGATACTAAAAGCATAGAGTTAGATAGCATTGATATACCGAGTTCAAATGAAGAAAAAACAAGTAGTTCCGAAGATGTACCAATAACAACAAAAAAAGATAGCCATATAATCAAAAAAAACAAGAAATAAAATATACACATGATA
>JASFBI010000219.1 GCA_030149595.1 Desulfobacterales bacterium | reverse complement strand
ATCATGAGAGTTTCAATTTTCGTTGTGGCAGATAAATCTGCCATGTATGTTATATAAAACAATAAAAAGCCGATGAGCGGAATTGAACCGCTGACCTGCTGATTACGAATCAGCTGCTCTGCCAACTGAGCTACATCGGCAAATAGATTATTTAACAACTATAATGTTTGAAAATCAAGAAAAAAAAAATATAGAAAAAGTGATTGAAGAGAGTACGATTGGTAAAAAATGTGTAAATTTATCAGGTTTTACTGAAACGGCAAAAGCTTATTTTGTATCAAAATTATATAAAAAACTTAAAAAGCCTGTTCTTTTAGTTGTTTCCACTAAAAAAGAAGCAGATGTGCTTTTAGATAGTATTGTTTTTTTTTTAAAGGAGTTTGAACAAAATATAGACTGTTTCCCATCATATAACTCTCTTCCTTTTAAGTTTGTTGGGTATCACAATGAAATTGCTGCTCAAAGGCTGCGGATTTTATATAGACTTGCTACAGACTCTGATGCCTGTATTTTGATTGTTTTGGCAGAGACCCTCACTCAAATGCTTATTCCTAAACAACAGGTTTGTGAATTTGCTGAATTTATAATGTTGGGAGAGGATATAGACAGAGATAAGCTTGTTTCTAAATTAGTAACTGGTGGTTATTTGCGAACTTCTATTGTTGAAGAGCCTGGTGATTATTGTGTTCGAGGTGGTATCTTAGATCTTTTTTCTCCGATGTATGAAAATCCTTTGAGAATGGAATTTTTTGGAGATACTGTAGACTCTTTAAGGTTTTTTTCTCCTACAACCCAACGCAAACTTGAAGAGATAAGAGAAGCTGTTGTCCTTCCTGCAAGGGAAATAATTTTAAAAAAGCATGATTTAAGAGAGCTGACAGAACGTTTTAGAAAGCAGGCAGCGTTGCTTGATGTTTCACCTGACAGCTTGTCAGCTATTATAGAGAGAGTGAGTCAGGAGGGGGTTTTCCCTGGAATTGAGAGCTTTATGCCTCTTATTTATTCCAGGCTTGACACAATTTTTGAATATCTTTCTAAAGATACTGTATTTGTTTTATCTGAATCAGGTTTATTTAAAAATATGGTTTTAGATTATACAGAGAAAATAAGGAAAAATTTTGAGACGACCCTTAAAGCAGGTTGTTTTTGTATTGAACCTGAAAAACATTGTTTAAGCTGGCAGGAGTTAGAAGAAAACTTTTTTAAACAAAAGCCGATATTATTAAATTCTCTTCCTGTACATAATATATTTGAAAGAGAACAATATGGTATTGAAAATATTGGTGTTAGTGTAAAAAACAATGAATTAGCTCAGTTGCATCAGGTAATAGATAATAAAGACAAGCTTTTTTTGCCTCTTGTTAACTGGATTAATGAAAATCGGGAAAACAGATTTAAAGTATTAATTTTATGTGCTACCAGGCTACAGGTGGAAAGGTTAAAATCTCTTTTAAATTTGTATGATATTGAGACTAAAATTATAGGCGGATATGAAGAGGTTAAAGAAGCTTGTGTCTATATTTGTTTAAGTAACATAAAAAGAGGTTTTGTCTGGGAATCTGAGTCTCTATCCATAGTTACTGAAGAAGAGATCTTTGGAACAAAGGGCAGGAGAATAGTAAGAAAAAAGCGAGAACCTGGTGTTTCAACGCAGCTTTTTGATTTTGAAGATTTGAAAGATGGAGATTTTATAGTTCATGCTGATCATGGTATAGGGCAGTATAAAGGGTTGGTGAAATTAAAATTCAATAGTACATTTAATGATTATATTCTTCTTAATTATTATGCTGATGATAAACTTTATCTTCCTGTTGAACGTATGAATCTTGCTAAAAAATATATGGGAGTTGATTCTATAGCTCCTGTTTTGGATAAGCTTGGCTCAAAATCCTGGGAGCGAGTAAAGGGTCGAGCTAAAAAAGTTGTACGAAAAATGGCCAAAGAATTGTTGAATTTATATGCATCCCGTAAAGTGAAAAAAGGGTATGAATTTGGGGCTGTAGACAGCTATTTTCGTGAGTTTGAAGCAGGGTTTCCCTATGAAGAGACAAAAGATCAGTTAAAAGCTATAGATGATGTACTGTATGATATGCAAAGAACTGTACCAATGGACAGGCTTGTTTGTGGTGATGTTGGGTATGGGAAAACCGAGGTGGCTCTTAGGGCATCTTTTAAATCGGTAAGTGATAATAAACAAGTGGCAATACTTGTACCTACAACTGTTTTGGCAGAGCAGCATTTTAAAACATTTATATCTCGGTTCAGGGGGTATCCTGTCAGAATAGAGTGTTTAAACAGGTTTAGACAGGCAAGCAAACAGCGCATGATAGTAGATGATTTAAATGCAGGGCTTGTTGATATTGTGATTGGAACACACAGGCTCTTGCAGAAGGATATTAAATTTAAGGACATAGGGCTGATAATTATAGATGAGGAGCAGCGTTTTGGTGTAAAACACAAGGAGAAACTTAAAAAAATAAAAGATACGGTGGATTGTCTGGCGCTTACAGCTACCCCAATACCAAGGACTTTGCATATGTCTCTTATGGGTTTAAGAGATATTAGTCTTATTGCAACACCTCCTGAACAAAGACGTGCTATATTAACATATATATCTGAGTTTAATGAAGTTGTTATAGCTGATGCTGTTAAAAAAGAGCTGTTGAGATCCGGGCAGATATTTTTTATTCATAATAATATTAATACAATTCTGAAATTGGCAGAGTCTTTGCATAAAATAGTTCCTGCGTGTAGAATTGGTGTGGCTCATGGAAGATTGGGCGAAGAGGCTTTGGAAAAAGTTATGTTAAGGTTTAGTAATAGAGAGATTGATATGCTTGTATGTACTACAATAGTTGAATCAGGGCTTGATATTCCTGCAGCCAATACGATTTTTGTAAATCGGGCAGACAGGTTTGGTTTATCTCAGATTTATCAGTTAAGAGGTCGTGTGGGAAGGGCTGATGAACAGGCATATGCTTATCTTTTTATTCCAAAAGACAGCAATATAGGGGAAAAAGCGCAAAAAAGACTGAAGGTATTAATGGAACACAGTGATTTGGGATCAGGTTTTAAAATAGCTATGAGTGATCTGCAAATAAGGGGTGGAGGGGCAGTTCTTGGTGCTTCGCAGTCAGGTCATATTGCAGCTGTTGGTTATGATATGTTTTTAAAGCTTATGGAGGATACGGTTAATGAGTTAAAGGGAAAGCCTGTGCAGTATGATCTTGAGCCGGAAATAAACATTCCTCTGTCTGCATATATAAGTCAGGAGTATATTACAGATATTGACCAGAGGCTTTCAGCTTACCGCAGATTGGTCAAGATGGAAAATCTTAGTGAAATATCACTGTTTAAAGAAGAATTGATAGACAGGTATGGGAAACTTCCAGATGAAACAGGAAATCTTTTGTTAAAGATTATGCTGAAAATTTTATCCATAAAAGCCGGAGTTTTAAAGTTAGATTTTCTGGAAAAATATCTTAAGCTTCAGTTTTCTGATGCTCATCAGAAAAATCCTTTGGGAATAATAAAGGTTATAGATTCTGATCCTGTTAATTTAAAGTTTACAAAAGAGAGTGTTTTTATAGCAAATTTGCCAAAAAAAAATACAAAGCAAAATTTTATTTTTGTTAAGAAGATACTGAACAATATTGCAATTAACACAAACGGGTGAAGGATGCTAAGAATTTTTAAAGGTAAAAAAAATAAAATTTTTGTTAATTTTTTCCGTATATTTACCGAAAACTATATTGTTATGTTTTTTTTTGTGATATGTTCATGTAGTAATAATGTAATAGAAGAAGAATTTATAATGAAAGTGGATGATCATATAGTTACAGTTAGTGAATTTAAACAGACTGTAGATAGGGTAAAGCTTACCTGTAGTGATAAAATTTCTCAAAATCCTGATGAATATAATAATATAATTTTACAGCAGACTGGTGAATTGTTAGATGAGATTGTGCTTATAACTCTGGCTGAAAAAAATAGTATAAAAGTATCAGATGATGAACTTATGCAGGCAGTTGAAAAAATTACTAAAGAATATGACAGGGAGATTTTTCAGACTGTTTTGTTAGAAAATACTATTTCATATAAAGAGTGGTTGGAAAAGCTCAGAATACGTCTGTTAATAGAAAAGGTGGTAGACCATTTTTTAATCAGTAAAATTGTAATTACCACAAAAGAGATTGAACTCTACAGGGGAAAACTTAATAATAACGTAACTGATGACGATAAGTCTCTTAAAACAGATGGTGAAATAGAAAAATATATAAGGCGGGAAAAAGCGCAAAATGCTTATCCTGCATGGATAAATGGTGTAAAAAAAAGATATGATATTAAAATAAATAAAGATTTGATAAAAAAAATATTAATCCATGAGAGTCAGGAACTGTCAGCAGTGGCAAATGAATTTATTAGAAAATTTCAATTTTTAAGTAAGAGTTATATGACATGAAGAAAAAAGTGAAAAAAAACGGATATTTCAAGTTTTATGTAAAAACTATTATATTATTAGTCTGCATGTTAACTTTACAGCTTCAACCGCTTTATTCAAGCGAGATTGTGGATAGAATTGTTGTTGTTGTGAATGATGATATTATTACGTTATCAGATTTAAAT
>JASFBI010000466.1 GCA_030149595.1 Desulfobacterales bacterium | reverse complement strand
CAGTTTCAGCACATCTGAATGATACGCTATATACATTTAAGCATAATTTCTGCTTTTTTTGAAGACTCACTAAAAGGGTAAAACCTCAGCACTTTTTTAAAATACAATTTAGCATTTTTTTTATCACCTGTTGCATAAAAACAGTAACCAGCCTTTAATAAAGCATCAGAAACCTTGCTTCCAGCCGGATATTTTTTTTCAACAGATTTAAAAACACCTGCTGCCTGTTTGTATTTTTTCTCACTGTAAAGGCACTCTCCAGCCCAGTACAATGCATTATCCGCCAGATCATTCCGGGAATATTTTTTTTCAAAAAGAGTAAACAGATCATATGACTCTTTAAATTTACCTTTTTTATACAACACAAATGCTTTGTCGTAACCTTTACGGGAAGATTCTAAAACAGGTGCTGTTTTTTCACGGCTGGTGTTACTCTGTAGTTTTTTATTTTTTATAGTTCCTGATTTTTCCCTTATTATGCTGTCTGGAGTTTTTTTATGATTTTTCATTAATCTTTCATGATTATCCACCATAAACTGAATAACTGAAACCCTGTGATATATTTCACCTATTTTCTGTTCCAGATCAATCAATCGTTTTTCCACAAGCATTTGATCAGATTTGGGCCTTTGCAGCAAAGAGCAGCCAGATGCAAGAAACAGTACTGATAATAAAAATATTATTTTTTTCATGGATATTACTCTTTATAAAATGCAGGTAAAATACCTTCACCCTTGTTGTGCAAAAATAAAAGGACAGGAACTGCCACATATATTGATGAATAAGTACCAACACAAACACCAACTATCATGGCAAAAGCAAAATCATGGATAATATCTCCTCCAAAAATAAAGAGCATAACCACAACTGACAAAGTAGTAAAAGATGTTAATATTGTACGACTCAAGGTCTCATTTATACTTGCATTCAGAATATCTTCAAACTTTTTCCTGGGATTTTTTTTGAGATTTTCGCGTACCCTGTCAAAGACTATAATAGTATCATTTAAAGAGTATCCTATTATTGTTAATAACGCTGCAATAATAGGCAGTGTAAACTCTTTATCCATAATAGAAAACATTCCTGTTGTAATAACCACATCATGAACCAGAGCAATAATAGCTCCCATGGCATATTTTAGCTTAAGAACCAAAGTCAGCACAATAGCTACAATAAATGCTGCTGTAATTAAAAAAGGTATGCTTAAATTAAAAAGAGAGAAAATATATACAACCCCCATTAATGCAGCTGCCATTACACCGCTTAAAAACCACTTGTATTCAAACCGTCCTGATATGTATATGGTTATAAACAGCATGGCATAAAACATCGCAAACAAAGCTTTACCCCGAAGATCTTTCCCCACCTGGGGACCCACCACCTCAACCCTTCGGACATCTACATTTGCCTCGGTTACACTACTTAATGTCTCT
>JASFBI010000218.1 GCA_030149595.1 Desulfobacterales bacterium | reverse complement strand
AAGCCATCCCCTGGGTAACAAGATAGTCAGCAAAATCCGTGGCATCTAAAAAACCCTTTGAAGCTGCATTTCTCATGTTTTTTTTATTTATACTGATTTCTGGAAGCATTTTAGTATAAATATCAATGCAGAATTTCAAAGTATCAACTGTGTCAAAAAGAGGTTCTTTATCCTCCTGCATATCACGGTTATAAGCAAGCGGCAATGCTTTCATTAATGTTAAAACAGCAATTAAATTTCCAAAAACCCTTCCGGTTTTCCCCCTTACAATTTCAGGAACGTCAGGGTTTTTCTTCTGGGGCATTATACTGCTTCCTGTTGCAAATGCATCAGGCAAAACTATAAAATCAAATTCAGAAGATGACCATAACACAAGCTCTTCTGAAAACCTGCTGAAATGAACCATACAGATACTTGCAACTGAAATAAACTCCATAACAAAATCCCTGTCTGAAACAGAATCCATACTGTTTTCAGATACAGAATCAAAATCAAGAAGATTTGCTGTATAAAACCTGTCTATGGGATAAGTTGTTCCTGCAAGGGCTGCACTACCCAAAACAAGCACATTAATCCTTTTTAAACAATCTGTTAGTCTCTCTGAGTCCCTTTTAAACATCTCGTAATAAGCAAGCATATGGTGTGAAAAAAGAACCGGCTGAGCACGCTGTAGATGGGTATACCCAGGCATTATCACACCCAGATGCTCCCTTGCAATCCCTGTCACTACCTTTTTTAAAAGAGATAGCTTTGACAATATTTCATACACTTCCTCTCTTAAATACATTCTTACATCCAAAGCAACCTGATCGTTTCTGCTTCTTGCTGTATGGAGTTTCTGTGCAGCTTTAGGCTCCATAGCAGTCAGACGATCTTCAACATGCATATGTATATCTTCTAAACTGTCATCAAAAACAAACTTTTTGTTTTTGATCTCATCTTTTATCATAGCAAGCCCATTACTTAAAACAGATGCTTCAGCCTCAGAAATAACAGAACTTCTTGCTAGCATGCGGCAATGGGCAATACTTCCATCAATATCATACTCATAAAGCCGCTTGTCCACATCAATGGAGGATTTAAATTTTTCAACAAGCTTGTCTGTTCCCTGTGAAAATCTTCCGTCCCATGGTTTTTCTGCCATGCTGTTCCTCATTTTTTCTATTTTTTAGAATTCATAATATTCTGTATTCTTAATCTCAAAGCATTAAGCTTTATAAAACCCTGAGCATCCTTCTGACTATAAACATCATCATCTTCAAAAGTAGCAAAAGCTTCATTATACATGGTTTTTTCAGATTTACGCCCCACAACAATACAATTACCTTTATAAAGCTCAAGCCTCACAAAACCGGATACACCCTGCTGGGTCTGGTCAATAAGCACCTGAAGCATTTTCATCTCAGGAGAAAACCAGAAGCCATTATAAATAATATCTGCATACTTTGGGATAAGAGAGTCTCTTAAATGCATTACTTCCCTGTCCATAGTTATAGACTCTATGGCTATATGAGCCTCTCTTAAAATTGTCCCCCCTGGAGTCTCATACACGCCCCTTGACTTCATACCAACGAACCTGTTTTCAACTATATCAATTCGCCCTATTCCATTTCTACCGCCAAGAATATTTAATTTATTTAAAAGAGTTGCAGGACTCATTTTTTCCCCGTTGACAGCGACAGGATCACCATTTTCAAATTCTATTTCAATGGTTTCAGCTTCATCAGGTGCATCATATGGTGAAACTGAAAGCTCAAACATATCTTCTGGTGGTTTTACCCATGTATCTTCCAGAACTCCTCCTTCATAACTTATATGAAGCAAATTTCCATCTGTACTATAAGGTTTTCTACGAGTTGTAGGTACATCTATATCATGCTTTTTTGCAAATTCCATAAGGGCTGTTCTTGAATTCAGATCCCATTCCCGCCAGGGAGCTATAATTTTTATACCTGGATCCATTGAATAATAGGAAAGTTCAAACCGCACCTGATCATTTCCTTTACCTGTTGCCCCATGGCTTACAGCATCAGCTCCTTCTATCCGTGCTATCTCCATTTGTCGTTTTGCTATAAGAGGTCTTGCAATAGAAGTTCCCAAAAGATATTTACCTTCGTAAATAACATTTGCCCTAAAAGCAGGAAAAACATAATCAGCTACAAAAATCTCTTTTAAATCATCAACATATACTTTTGAAGCACCTGTTTTAATGGCTTTTTCTTCAATAAAATCAAGCTCTTCCCCCTGGCCTATATCTGCAGAAAAGGTAATAACCTCACATCTGTATTTCTCAATAAGCCATTTTAATATTACCGAGGTATCAAGACCGCCTGAATAAGCCAGTACAACCTTGTTTATTTTTTCTGCCACAATAAACTCCTTAATTTAACTGAAAATCTGTATAAACCCAAACTATTATCTGTCAATCAAAATATCTAATACTGCTTTGTGCATATGCATTTTGTTTTCAGCCTGATCCCACACCACAGAATGCCTTCCTTCCAATACAGTATTACTAATTTCTTCACCTCTGTGGGCTGGAAGACAGTGCATCACAGTAACATCTTTTTTTGCACACGAAACAAGTTTACTGTTTACCTGAAAATCTGCAAATGTTTTTTTTCTTTTTTCACCTTCCCCTTCCATGCCCATACTCACCCAGACATCTGTATATATGACATCTGCATGCTGTACAGCCTCAAAAGGATCTTTTGTTACAAAAATATTCTCTTTTTTATTATGCTTTTTTCTCACAGACAATGCTTTTTCAAGAATTTCAGAATTCGGAAAATGTTGTTCAGGACATCCAAGATAAAGCTCAAAATCAAGTGATGCTGCTGCATTTATCCATGAGTTTGCCACATTATTACCATCGCCCACCCATGCAATTTTAAGCCCATTACATGATCCTTTTTTTTCAATTACAGTCATAATATCACTTAAAATCTGGCAGGGATGATAAAGATCTGTCAGAGCATTTATAACAGGAATATCAGCATATTTTGCAAATTCAGCTATAAATTCCTGGCTTGAAGTTCTTATGGCAAGAGCATCTATATATTTATTTAATACCCTCATGGTATCTGCTACAGGCTCTGCCCTTGAAATCTGGGTATCAGCAGAACTGATAAATGTTGGGACACCCCCCAGCTGAATCATGGCTGATTCAAAAGAGATTCTTGTTCTTGTGGATGGTTTATCAAAAAGAAGTCCCAGTGTTTTACCTGAAAGGGTATTGTTTTTTTTCCCTGCTTTAAATTCTTTTTTCAAATCAGCAGCTCTGTTTAAAAACAGTTTAAAATCTGATTCATCAAAATCAAGCAAACATAATATATTCTTACCTTGCATACTTCACCATTATAAATTTTCAGAGAATATCTCATCAAGACAATTGACCAGAGAATCAATATCTTCTTTTTCAATTATCAGCGGAGGAATAAATCTTAATATATTTTCCTGAATACAATTTATTAAAAACCCTTTTTCCATACAACGGGTAACTATTGTATTTCCAGCAATATTTAATTTCATTCCTAAAAGAAGCCCTTTACCCCGTACATCAACAATACATTCATGCTTGGATTTGAGAGACTCCAGCTGTTTTACAAAATACTCTCCTGTTTTTTTGCATCTTTCAACTATACTGTCTCTTTCAAATATCTCAGCAACCTTTAAGGCTGATGCTGTTATTAGTGGAGAACCTCCAAATGTAGAAGCATGGGCACCAGGAGTAAAGGCCTCTGCAATTTTTTCACTGGCAATCATGGCACCTATGGGAACACCATTACCCAGTGCTTTTGCCAGAGTCATAATATCAGGAACCACATTATAATGTTCATAACAAAAAAGCGTGCCTGTTCTTCCCATGCCTGTCTGTATCTCATCAAAAATAAGAAGAATTCCTGCTTTATCACATATTTTTCTTACTTTTTGAAGATACTCTTCATCAGGACAGCGTACACCACCCTCTCCCTGAACAGGTTCTATAATTACCGCACATATATCTGTCAAATCTTTTGCTTTTAAAGCATCTATATCATTAAAAGGAATAAAGTCAAACCCTTCCAGCACCGGATAAAACCCCTGTTTAAGCTTATCCTGTCCTGTTGCTGATAAAGCTCCCATGGTCCTTCCATGGAAGGATTTTTCCATGGATAGTATTTTATAGCGGTTTGTCTCCCCTTTTAAAGCAAAATATCTTCTAGCTAATTTTATAGCACACTCCACAGCCTCTGTACCACTGTTACAAAAAAACACCCGGTCTCCAAAACTATTTTTTACAAGCCATGAAGCCAGGTCAACCTGCGGTTCTGTATAATAGAGGTTTGAAACATGTAATAATTTTTTTGCCTGTTTATAAATAGCATCTGCTATTTCAGGATTAGCATGCCCTAAATTACATACAGCAATTCCTGCAACAAAATCTATATACTCTTTTCCATCATAATCCCACAATCTGCAGCCACTGCCCTCTTTAACAGATATGGGAAATCTTCTGTATGTTTTTACAAAAACTGAATCTGCCCTGTTTTTTATATCTTTTTTCATAACATCACTTCCGTTCCCACGCCTTCATCTGTAAAAAGTTCTAAAATCAGAGCATGATTTTTTGTCCCGTTTATAATCTGGACTTTTTCC
>JASFBI010000217.1 GCA_030149595.1 Desulfobacterales bacterium | reverse complement strand
ACACGAATGGGAGAGATCTGCGGAACAGTAAAAAATGTATTTGGTTCTGCTTTCTAAAATACTTGTATAATTTTATTTATGCATATATGAATCACTCTCTAAAATAGAGTCCACCTGTCGATAAAAAGCAGCCGGACTCTATTTTAGAATCAGTTTATCTGCAATCATATTTTTAAATATAGTGCTTCTAAAATTATTTAATTATTTAAAACCGAAAATTTTATGCTGTTTTTTTAACAATACTTATTTCATCAGCACTCAAAACACGATCTATATCAAGCAAGATTTTAACACTCCCTTCCATCTTGGCCATACCGAGAATATACTCTGTATCAAGCTTTGTCCCAAAAGTGGGAGTATCTTCAATGTCCTGCTCTTTAATGTTTAACACCTCTGATACAGTATCCACTACTATACCAATAAGAATAATCCCGGCTGAACTCTCCATTTCAACAACTACTATACACGTTTTGTCTGTATATTCACCCTCATCCATACCAAATTTCAGCCTGAGACTTATTACCGGAATAACCTTACCCCTAAGATTTATTACACCTTTTACAAATTCAGGAGTCTGGGGAACAGTAGTTATGGGCATTACCCCGATAATTTCTTTGATCTTTAAAATACCCAGCCCATACTCCTCATCTAAAAGTTTAAAAGTAAGATACTTACCTTCCCTTTGGGCAATAGCCTTTATAGCCTGATCTATCACAGTTTTTTCCGACATAATTGTTTATCCTCCATTTAATTTTATTATTTTTAAAAAACTTTTCTTTTTTAAATCTGTATCTTCTCTATTCTTCCATTAAAAAAACAGACAAAGCAGAACAGGTTCAATAATTTTACTCTAAATTATATCAGGATATTAAAAACAGAGAAAAATACTAAATAATTTTTTAGCTCCGATAGTAAGAAACTAAGGATAAAATATTTTTACAAAAAAAAAGTAAGCTACCTAAAAAGATACTCCTGATTCAAAAAAAACTCCCTGTATTTTCAGGTCTATATCTATATCATCTTCATCAATTTTAACTTCATCATAACGATACCCCCCTGCTATAAAAAGAGGACCGGGAAATTCATATTTTATTCTGCCTAAAACACTATAGTAACTATTATTTCCATAGCTTATACCTCTTATTTCAGCCTCAAGAGATATATCTTTTACAGGCCCCACAGCAATTGCTGCATAAATCATAGGTACAGGCAGTACAGCATCTTTTGATTCATAGAGATTTGAGGTTTCCTGCCGCATTTCCGCCTTAAAATCAATAACCCTTACATTTATTCCAAGGTCAATATTTATACGGTTTAATGTGGCTATACCTAAAAAAGGAATGGAGTAGTACAAAGTAACATCATAATGACTCAAATTCAGTTTTGAATAAAACTCTTCATCTTCATTAAACTCTAAATCACCAAATTTAAAATTTATATTATTTATACCCGTTGCTTCAAATTCAACAGGAGTTGCCATAAGATAAATATTTGGAAACACAAGGGGCATATCTATTTTTACTCTTGCATATACATTAGTTTCATCATCATATTTCAAATCATTATCAATATCAAGATTATCTAATTCACCTGTTCCTTTATATGAAAAAAAACCTGAAGGAGATAAAAACTGCCCGCCAACGGCAGCTTCAATTCCAATAGCAACTGCCTGACTACAGTTAAAATACACCATTGACAAAAGAACAGTAAAAACTGCCATTTTTTTCATGTTTTCTCCTTTTTTTATTATGATTTTGATAAAACTTTGTTTTTTAAAAAATCAAACACCTCTTTTTGATAAAAATCGGCTTTTTTTCTCTCTTTTGCTACGGACAGTATCAATTTCACATCTTCTTCATCTGATATATTGATTTTCTTATCTATAAGTTTTAAATTATTTCTAAATGAATCATAAAGAATAGTGGGACATACAAGCTTTTTACCAGAAGAGCTGTCTATGATTTTCCAAAAAACCATATGATTTTCTACAGGTAAAAAATTTAAGATAAAATCATAATATAAAATATCTGCAAAAATCTCAAGGCTTTCAATAACTTTTTCAGACTCGTCCATATCAAGATAAACTGAAGCATCACAGCTTAATTTTTCGATATCTTTATCAGTATAAGAAAGATCAAGGTTACTCCTGCATTGATTTTGAACAAATTCCACTGAATTTATCCCCTTTGAAAAAATCACATCTTTGTCATTTAATATCTTTTTTATATTTTTAAAACTCACCATCTCCTTGACAGTCGGACTTTTTCTTAAAGCCACATCATCTGGGTCTGTCTTGTATATAGCAAGCTCATTATCTATTACAAGCACCTTGTCTTCTAAAATATACAGCGTGAGATCTCGTTTTAAAAGGTGCGAAAAAGAGCTGAATTTCAACAACTCTTCCATGGCAATTTTATCTGTTTTATTTTTATCATTTGAATATTTTATTGATTTTATTATATTTTTTGCAAGTTTATCTATTTTGATTTTTTTTAAAATATTCTCTTTAAAGTCCATGATCTGTTTTTTTCTCTCTTTTTTTAGTAAAAATTTTTCTCCAGCCCTCATCTTTTTTTAAAATATCTGCTGCCCACCTGATCCATTTAACTGTACTCTTTACCAGCCATAATGACCATATAAGAACAAAAATTCTGTATGTTAAAACAGGATAAGTTGTAACTGATGCAGCAGGTATCATATTTTTTGCTCTGTCTGCTGTCCAGCAAAGCAGCTTTGAATAAGATCCATTTCCTGCAACATGCATTTCAGGAATACCTGTTAATCCACTTGAAACTGCATGATAAAAAACAGTTAAAATAAAAAATCCGCATACAGTCAGCACTATTTGTATAAAATTATATACAAGGGGAGTCTCCGCAGGTTTCTGTTTTTTCATACTAACAGCTAAAAACCAGAGAGCTGCAAAAACAGCACATATTACACTTAAAGCTGCTGTTCCTGTCAGTAAAAGCATCCATTGATATGCTTTTAACGGAGAATTTTTATTTTTCGACAGTATAATGGATATAAAAAAAATTATAACAACATAGCTCCAAAAAAGAACACCAGGACCAAGCTTTGGCCCATTTGTAAAAAGCACCCATATATTTTTTGGCATATGGATAAAAATATCTATATTACTCAGATCTGAGTTAAAGTTTATTTGAGGAATCTGTTTTTTTTCCGGCAGTATATACTTTGTGATCCAGGAATCATCCCATATTTTAGACTCATTGAACAAAATTTCCACAGAATTTACTCCGGGTAAAAGAGGTATTTTAATTTTTTTTATATTTTCTGTGACTGAAAGTTTTTTATTATTTATTTTTATCTGTTTTAAAATGGTATTTTCAGGCTGGGTTATCTCAAACTGCCTGCCTTTGCTTGTTCTAATCTTCAATTTAATAATATATTCATTATATGCCTCTTTTAAAAAATAGTCTGCTCTTACCGAATCTATTGTAAAAGATCTCCCTGGAGCTGCTTTAAGCTTTTTTAAAGATATTTTAAGTCTGTCTCCCTGTCTTGGATACCAGTATGTCCCTTTTAAATTATCAAAATAGACAGCATCAAGACCTTCATATGAATAATCCCAAAAAGAGTGTGCTTTTATGCTCCATACTTCAGACCAGGCTGCATCTAATTCCAGAAAAAGATCAATTGTATCCCCTGTGGGAAGAGACGATTCCCATTCTATACTCTCTTTTTGAGGAGAGAGTTCAATCAGTACTTTATTATCCTTTATTTTAAGCCCGCTGGTTTTTACAAGTTCATTATTTAAAAGAGGTATGGCAGCAAAAATATTTTTTTCTCTTTTTCCATAAAACATGGGTTTTACTATGGTTTTTATATCCCATTTAAAACCTGTTGATATCTTTCTTTCAACCTGCAGATAGTTTGCAAAAACAGTTGAGATATCAGACTGTATATCATCGGAATCCAGCAGCTTTTCTGCTTTTTTTGTTAAAAATAAAGAGTTGTCCACACTACCATTTTCTTTAAGACCATTTATTTCCCATGCAGGTGCTGACACACTGACTTTTTTAGGTTTTATAGGGAAAATAAATCTCAGGTTTTTATTTAAGGTAATGTTTGATAAAATAGTAATTTGGGAAATACCTTTTGGAACAAGCACCCAGTAAGTATTATTATATTTTAATACATTTTCATACTCATTTTTATTTAACAAAATCCTGTCTATTACAAAAGTATTATCACCGGAACATAAGGGAACAAAAGTTTTTACACCAGCATGAATCATAGATTTGATTTCAACAATATGACCTGTTTTGTCATCTGTCTTTTTATTGTATATTTTAATATCCAGTCTGCTGATTTCAGAACAATTGGGAAAACAGTCAGGCTCTGCCTGGATGCGGCTTTTCAATTCATTAAGAAGCTTTTCTAGAGGAAAACTATTTTCACAGCTCACATATACCGGATTTTGGAAAAAAACCCATAAAATTACAAATAGAGTTATTAAACTCTTTGAGTAATTTTTTGAAGAACTGTTTGAAACATCTTTTTTTAAAAATTTTAAAAGCATAATAATCACAAAAAAAGAACCTGCAAGGTTTATTATACAACTTACAAGTGGTGAAATAAGATATAACTTAAACTTGGTATTTTTTAATAGATTGTCATATACCCGATTATAAAA
>JASFBI010000216.1 GCA_030149595.1 Desulfobacterales bacterium | reverse complement strand
AAACTATTTATACCCTCTATGATATTATCAATTATCACTCCTGGATCTTCGCTTCTGGGGTTATCAGATGTTACGATACAAACATCAGAAAACTCTGCTGCAATTTTTCCCATAACGGGCCGTTTTGTTTTATCCCTGTCTCCTCCGCAACCAAAAATACATATTATTCTGCCTCTGGTCAGATTTTTTAAACTTTTTAAAACTTTAAAAAGAGCATCCGGGGTATGGGCATAATCTACAAAAACATGCCGGTTTAAACTGTTTTTTATCGCCTCAAGACGACCAGGTACCGGCAGGCAATCCTTTAATCCCAATATTATGATGTCTTCTGATATCCCCAAGCCGTAACATGCCCCTGCCGCACATAAAATATTTTCAAGATTATATGATGTTCCCGCAAGGCTTGAAGTAAAATCATACCCTTTTTTATGAAAAAAAATCTTCCCGGCTATCCCATTTATATCTAAAGATAGTTGTTCAGCCCAAACCCCTCCAAAGCTTTTATCTGCCACAGCAAGCACTGCATTTTTATCTGTCCTGCATGATTTTAAAGTTTTAAAAAGCTCTTTTCCTCTTGGATCATTACAATTTATTACAGCTGCTGTTGATTTTTTTTTGCTGGACAAAAGAGTGTCTGTAAAAAGTTTCTGTTTACACTTCCAATATGACTCCATGGTTTTGTGGTAGTCTAAATGATCTAAACTAAGATTTGTAAATACACATATATCAAAATTAATATCATCGACCCTGTGAAGATCTATGGCATGGGATGAAACCTCCATAATTAGACATTCTACCCCCTTACTGACCATTTTATTCATACTATTTTGAACAGACAACGCATCAGGAGTTGTCATCTTTGCACTAACAGTCTCTCCCATATAACGGCAGTTTACTGTTCCTATAACACCTGTACTTTTATCTGCTTTTTCCAGTATATGCTCTATAATATATGTTATTGTAGTCTTACCGTTTGTTCCCGTTATTCCAAAAACAGCTAATTTTTCAGAAGGGTGACAAAAAAAGGCAGCTGAAATATAAGAGAGAGCTTTTCTTGTGTTATTTACTTTTACAAAAGGTATATTCTGTTTAATTTCTTTTTCAGTTATTATTGCGGCTGCACCATTTTCAATTGCCTGATCAATAAAATCATGCCCATCAGATAGAAACCCTGAAACAGCAATAAAAAGACCCCCGGGGGTAACCTTATCCGCCCTGTGGGAAATAGATCTTATTTCAGGATTTGAGATGCAGTCAAAAACTTCCTGGCTCTTCTGCTCTTCCTGAATTTCATGATTATTTATTAAATCAAAAAGTTTCAACCTGAATGCCTCTTGCCTGCATCTACTGTAAACCTTTTAATTTTCGTATCCGGAGGAATATTTAAATAGTTAAGAGTTTCAAACACAATTTTTTTAAACACAGGGGCTGCTACTATACCGCCATAATGCTGTTTTTTAGGCTCATCAACAATAACAACAACAGTTATTTCAGGATTTTTCTCAGGAGCAAAACCTACAAATGATGCTATAAACCTGTTTTTTGCATATTTCCCGTATTGATCTATTTTTTGGGCTGTTCCTGTTTTTCCACAAACCATATACCCATTTACAGCAGCATTTACCCCTGTTCCACCGTCCGTTGTTACAGCATGCATGATTTTCTTAAGCTTTATAGATGTTTTTTCAGAAATTACCCTCCTGATAAACTCAGGTTCTATTTTTTTAACAACTTTGTTATTCTCATCTATTATATCTTTTACAATGTATGGTTTGTAGAGCATACCTTTATTTGCTATGGCTGACAGGGCAGATGCAAGTTGAATTGCAGACACTGAAATCCCCTGCCCAAAAGAGATAGCACTTGCATCAATAGTTTTCCATTTATCACTACTTGCAAACCTGCCTATGCTTTCTCCAGGGTAATCAATTCCTGTCTTTCCCCCAAAACCAAAATTCCTCAAAGTAGTTTCATAATTTTTTTTACCTATCTCTTCAATCACCTTTGTTGAACCAATATTACTGGAATACTTTATGATTTTAAGTAACGTAAGCCATCCATATGAATGGGTATCGTGTATACGATTTCGACCAATGTTATAGACCCCGTTCTCACAGAAAAAAATTGAATTCTCATCATATTTCTGTGATTTTAAAGCTGCTGCTGCAAGAAAAATTTTCAGTGTTGAACCGGGCTCAAACTGATCTGAAACAGCTCTGTTTCTCCATATACTACTATCGAACCTTTTATAATTATTTGGATCAAAAAATGGATATTGTGCAATTGCAAACACAGCACCTGTTTTAGGAGACATTACAACTGCAAAAGCTCTTTTTGCTTCAAACTCTTCTGCTGCTTCGCAGATAGCAGACTCTGCAATATACTGTATAGATTTATCTATGGTAAGAACTACACTTAACCCTTTTGATTCATCATTTCTCCTTCCATCTGTATCTACTTTTTCCGAAAGAAAAACAGTTGGAGATCTCTTTTCTCTACTAAGAACTTTATCATACAGGTACTCAATACCCTCAAGTCCTTTTTCATCTATATCTGTAAAACCTATAACCTGTCCGGCAAGCTCTTTACTTGGAAAAAACCTTTTATGTTCAGGCAGAAACAAAATTCCATTTTCAATATTTAAACCTTTAATTTTTTCAACCTGACTGAAAGTTGCATGCCGCTTGAGCCATAAAAAATTTTTTTGGGATGTAAACTTTTTTTCAACATTTTTTCTGCTTAACCCCAGAACTTTTGCAACCCTTACTGCTTCTGCCTTGGGATCTTTTATCAGCTTAGGCCTTACAGCAATTGAAGTTGAATCTATGGTTACAGCAAGCTCTTTATGATTTGCATCATAAATAGTTCCTCTTTTCCCGCTTCCTGTAACAAACTTTTTATGACCTACTACTGCTTTTTTCCTAAGCCATTCCCCTTTTAAAATCTGGGTATTTACAGCTGTTAAAGCTATCACGAGATATACAATGCTAAAAACAACACCGACAAAGACTATTCTGGCATTCATAGGTTTTTTATCATCAGTTTTCATTTTAATATATAAATCTGCTTTGGATTTGGAGTAATAAGACCTGCTTTTTTTGCCAGCTGTGCTATTCTTTTGGGAGAACTTAATTGGGCAAACCTGATTTTTAATTTATCCTGCAGCATAACACTCTTTTTATATTTCATTTCACCCTTAAAGATATCATATTTTATTTGTGTACACTGCCCCCTGCTCCATACGCATACAATAAGTTCTGTAAACAAGAGAACGCATATAAAAAACCATGCCGCAATTTTAGTTAAGCTCTTTGTTGTTTTACCATTACTTTTTTGAGACATATACTTCACTATTTTTTTAAAATAATTATCTGATTTGAATAAAACAAAATATTAATTAACTATTATTTAAAACTGATATACATAGACACAGAAAACTATCTAAATTTTCTCTGCAACTCTTAAAATTGCACTTCGTGCCATGGGATTTGCCTCTATTTCACTTTTTTGAGGTCTTATTGCTTTTTTAGATAAAACATGGTAACTCTTTTTCTTATTGCAGATACATCTTGGAAAGTCAGGAGGACATACACATTCTTTTGCAAACTCTTTAAAACTATGCTTTACAATGCGATCTTCTAAGGAGTGGAAACTAATTACACATATCCTTCCTTTGGAATTTAACAAACCTGCCGCATTTTTCATAAATTTATCAAGCATTTCTAACTCTTTATTTACAAATATCCTGAGGGCCATAAAAATTCTTGTAGCCGGATGGATTTTTTGTTTATATATTATTCTTGCTGGAACAGATTCATAGACTATTTCAACAAGCTGCTTTGTTGTAAGCACTGGCTTTTCTTTTCTATACCTTACTATATTGTTTGCTATTTGTACTGCAAACCGCTCTTCTCCAAATTGTCTGAAAATCCTTGCCAGACTTTTTTTATCTTCTTTATTAACAACATCTTCTGCAGTTACCTTGGTATTTATATTAAATCTCATGTCAAGGGGTTCATCTATATTAAAGCTAAAACCCCTTTTACTATTTTTAAGCTGGTTAAGAGATAACCCTAAATCAAGAAGAATACCATCAACCGAAGAGATATGTAATTCACAAAGAATATCAGAGAGATTAACAAAATTATCATGGATAAGATGGATATTACAATCATGATAATCTAAACCTTTTCGGGCATTATCAATGGCATCTAAGTCCTGATCTATCCCAATAAAAGTTCCTCCCGGAGAAATCAGCTTTAAAATACGTTTTGAATGCCCGCATCCTCCCATAGTACAATCAACATAAACTTTACCAGGCATGGGATTTAAATATTCAACAGCTTGATCAGGAAAAACAGTAATGTGTTTATAAGGCATATTTTAAAGGCCTATCTTGGCAATGTCATTTTGCACATTTTCATCCTTCAAATCTTGATTCATAAGACTATTTTCATTATCCCAGTTTATTTTCGACCAAATCTCAAAATGATTTAAAACCCCGGCAATCACAACCTCTTTTCCCAGCCCAGCATAAACCCTTAATGCATGTGGAATTAAAACCCTGCCCTGCTTATCACAAAGACACTCACAGGCACTTCCAATAAAAACTCTTTTAAACCTGCGCAGACTGCCGGAACTTTGCGTCTGTAATAAAATTTTTTCCT
>JASFBI010000465.1 GCA_030149595.1 Desulfobacterales bacterium | reverse complement strand
TGCCGGAATAACTTATAATACAGGCTATGATTCAACCACCCAGACTTTTTCTATAGCAGATGATAATACAGGAACTCTGACGGACTTACAGTTATTATGGAACAGTGGAGATAATAAAGCAAAAAGCATAGGTTCTGACATAGGCTTTATTAGTGCAGATAGTACAGGCAGCAGCATTGGAGGAACCAGTTACCAGGGATCAGATGGAGTTGTATGGGGGATTTTTAAAACACTTATAGATTTCAGGGACTATCTTCAAACAAATGATGTTGATGGAATGGAAAAAACAATGACAAGATTAGATACCAATTTTGAACACATTATAACCAAAATTTCATCCATAGGTATAAAAGAAGTCAGAATTGATATACAGACCAGCATAATACAAGACCTTAATCTAAGCTATGAAAAAAACAGAAACGATATAGAAAATGCTGATATTTTTAAGACTCTTTCAGATTTAAGTGCATATGAGACAGCATATCAGGCAACCCTGGCATCATCTGCAAAAATAATAAAGCTCAGTCTTGTTGATTATATTTAGCCTCTGCCAATACCGAAAAACACACTTTCATAAAAACATCTTAAACTAACGTCTATGAATCCGTCAAGCTGTTACAAAAGACTAATTTGCAATCATTAAAAAAAATACAATTCCAGCACTATAAACATGGTTTATAAATAAAATACACTTAATAAAGAAGATCGTTGTTGTGTTTTTTTCTTGACAATACTTCTCTTATTAATGTAATTGTTATATTATAATAAATAAAAAAAATTTGACCCTTTATTTTATAGTGCCTGAAGTTAATTAACTGCATGCACTATATCAAGCTTATAAGAGTATTTTTAGTTTAAGAAGGTAAACATGTTTATTATTAATAACAATGTTTACCTTCTTGAACTAAATTTTTAAAATTTTAGCCAAGGAGAATATTATGAAACGTAACAGTCTGTTTTTTCAGGGAATAGTTTTAACTGTTTTTGTATTTACCTGTTTGATTAATACAGCACGAGCTGATGATCAAAAAGTTGTTTTAAAACTCGCAAGTCTTGCACAAAAAGGTGTGTCTGCAATGGCTTATCTCGATAAAGTTTTTTTCCCGGAAATTACAAAAGCTACTGATGGAGTTGTGGTGTTTGATATGTACTGGGGCGGTGTTATGGGAGATGAAGCAGACTATATCGACAAAATGCGTACAGGCCAGCTTCAGGGAGGAGCAGTTACTGCTTCAGGAGGTATAGCAAGTGCAGTTTGTCCTGATATGTCTGTTTTGGGGCTTCCATTTCTTTTTAATGCATGGGCATGGGATGAAGCAGATTATGTAACAGAAAAAATAAAACCTCACTTATTAAAAGAAGCAGAAAAAAGGGGATTTAAAATCCTTGCAATTTCAGATGTTGATTTTGACCAGATCTACTCTACCAAAAATAATATAGAAACCATAGAAGA
>JASFBI010000215.1 GCA_030149595.1 Desulfobacterales bacterium | reverse complement strand
ATTTGCAATAGATGCTAAATTATCCCCTTTTTTTACAGTATATATATGTTTAAAAAAATTCTTTCTAATATCTCTTTTTAAAGCAAAATTAAAGCGTGAAATAAAAGTATTTTTAGAATTTTCAGGAATTAAAATTTCACGGTTTTTATATAAATAAGATCCTCTTATTTCAGGATTTAACTCTTTTATAATTTTAAAAGTTGAATCAGCAGCATAAGCTATTATGCTTATATGTGTTTTTTTGTTAATTTTCAAATTAAATTTTTCAAATTTAAAAGGTTTATAAATATCATCTTTATTAAAATAAAATCCATATTTTTCAGGATTCGAAAGAATTATCTTGGCTGCGATTATTTTTAATATATAACGCTGTGTTTCAACAGGAAGATAGAGTTTATAAAAATCATTTATGTTTTGAAAAATTATATCTGATTTTAATTTTGTTTCACCCATATTATAAGCAGCTGTAGCAAGTGTCCATGAACCAAATAAACTATAAAGATCTTTTAAATATTTTATTGCAGCAGTTGTTGATTTATATATATTTCTTCGTTCATCAATTTTATTATCAATGGTCAGATCATAGTTAACACCTGTTGTTTTGATAAATTGCCAAAACCCGATAGCTCCTTTTATTGAACCAGCATGTGGTCTTAAACAACTCTCTATAACAGGTATATATTTAAGGTCAAGGGGCATGTTGTTTTCTAAAAGTGATTTTTCAATAAATTTCATATATCTGCCTGATCTTTTTATCCATAAAATAATCTGAGGTCTATCCCATAAAGTTAAAATTATTTCTTTTTCAAATTTTTCTCTTGTTATAGAATCATTAAGTGGTAATATTTCTTTACAATAATAAACAGGATAATTTATACGGGTGCTTTCTATAAGCGAAGGAAAATTTTTATTATTTTGAACAATAGAATCAGAAGTTTGTTCAAAAGTAATAAATTGATAAGGGTTAGCTTTAATATTACCTGTATATAAAAAAAAGATTGTTAATAAAAAAAATAATATTTTTATCATAATAATAACCATTTAGTAAAAAAAGTTAAAAAAATAATATGTTTTTTTGAAAAGAAAAATAATTATAGAGTATAAAAAAGAGAAAATTCAAAGGTCTTGTATTTCTATATTTAAGATAAAAATATAATAGTTAATTTTATCTAATTAATCAATTCTTAAAATTTAAAATAAATTTATAATATTTAATATATTAACAAGGTTCTGTACTTTAAATAAAGTTTATATAAAATATTTAGAAAGGATATTGTAATGAATCAGGCAGTTTACAAAACTAAGAACAAAGTAAGAGTTGTTTCGGCAACAGCATTGTTTGATGGTCATGATGCATCAATAAATATTATTCGCAGGGTTTTACAGGATAGCGGAGTTGAAGTTATACATTTGGGACATAACTGTTCTGTTTTAGAAATTGTAGATGCAGCTATTCAGGAAGATGTTTGTGGAATTTGCGTTTCAAGTTATCAGGGAGGGCATATAGAATTTTTTAAATATATGATTGATCTGTTAAAAGAGAGAAATGCAGGTCATATAAAAATATTTGCAGGAGGAGGTGGGGTAATTGTTCCTGAAGAGATAAAAGAACTTGAAGAGTATGGTGTAGCTAAAATATATTCTCCAAAAGATGGCTCCATAATGGGTTTTCAAGGTATGATAAATGATATGATCTGTAAAATGGATTTTTCAACAGTATCTAATAGAAATATTACTTTGACAGATCTTGTAGCTGAGAAAAGAGGAGCTGTAGCTTATTTTATCTCCCTTGCAGAGCAAAAAAAATCTGAATTTAATGAATTAAGATCTAAAATATCAGAGAAAATAAATAATAAAATAATACCTGTTATAGGGATAACAGGTACAGGAGGAGCAGGAAAATCATCTTTATGCGATGAACTTATCCTTCGTATTCTTTCATATGTTAAAGATATCAAAATTGCTATTATAAGTATTGATCCTACAAAAAGAAAAAGTGATGGTTCTCTTTTAGGGGATAGAATTCGTATGAATGCCATACAAAATAAAAGAGTTTATATGCGCAGTATTGCAACCCGTAGGTATAATGTAGAGGTTCCGGATGTTTTGCCTGATGCTCTTTTAGTATTAAAAGCAGCAGGTTTTGATATGATAATAGTTGAAACAGCAGGAATAGGCCAGGGAAATTCAAGTATTATAGATAACGCTGATATCTCCATGTATGTTATGACCAGTGAATTTGGTGCAGCATCACAGCTGGAAAAAATAGATATGCTGGATTATGCTGATATCGTAGTTATAAACAAGTTTGAAAAACAGGGCAGTGATGATGCATTTCGTGATGTAAGTAAGCAGGTTCAGAGAAATAAAAAAAAGTGGGATAAATTAATTGGCGATATGGATGTTTACGGAACCATAGCATCAAAATTTAATGATGAAGGAGTTTCTGCTTTATATCAGGGTTTGCTTGAAAAAATAGAGGAAAAAACCAAAGTAAAATTTAAATCTGAAATGAAAAAAATTAAAACAAAGGTTTCAACAGAAAAATCTATAATTATTCCTAAAAAAAGACTTATGTATCTGTCAGAAATAGCAGATACAGTTAGAAAATATCATAAATATACTGAAAAAAATGCAGAAAAGTTAACAAATCTGTGGCATATAAAAGAGACAGTTAAGATGGTGAAAGATAACCATGAGCAGGGTAAAAATACTGTTTCTTATTTAAATAATATAATAGATGAAAATTTAAAACTTATTGAAAAAGATTCTTTTGAAATAGTATCTACATGGGAAAATATAAAAAAAGCCTATGTACAGGATGAATATGTTTATAAAATAAGAAACAAAGAGTATAAAATTCCTTTATATTCAAGATCATTGTCTAATTCAAAAATACCTAAAATAGCAATTCCAAAATTTAAAGACCCTGGAGAAATATACAGATGGAGAAGAAAAGAGAATATACCAGGTCACTTTCCATTTACAGCTGGTGTTTTTGATTTTAAAAGAGCAGATGAAGATCCTACACGTATGTTTGCAGGAGAGGGCGATCCAGATCGTACTAACAGAAGATTTAAACTTCTTTCTGAAAATACAACTGCAAAAAGGCTTTCTACTGCGTTTGATTCAGTAACGCTGTACGGGTGTGACCCTGATAAAAGACTGGATATTTATGGTAAGGTAGGAAACTCAGGAGTAAGTGTATGCTCTATTGAAGATATAAAAAGGCTGTATGATGGATTTGAGTTATGTTCATCTAATACATCTGTGTCTATGACTATAAATGGTCCTGCTCCTCCTGTTCTGGCTATGTTTTTAAATGTTGCCATTGATCAGCAGATAGAAATTTTTTTTATAGAAAACAGTAGAAAACCCAATGATAATGAAATTGAAGAGATACGGAAAAAAACGCTGGAAAATATTAGGGGAACTGTTCAGGCTGATATATTAAAAGAAGATCAGGGTCAAAATACATGTATTTTTTCCAAAGAGTTTGCTTTAAAAATGATGGGTGATATACAGGAATTTTTTGTTAAAGAGAGAATAAAAAACTTTTATTCTGTTTCTATTTCAGGATATCATATAGCAGAAGCAGGAGCAAATCCCATTACTCAACTTGCCTTAACACTTGCAAATGGTTTTACCTATGTTGAATATTATCTGTCAAGGGGTATGGATATAGATGAATTTGCTCCGAGCTTATCATTCTTTTTTTCAAATGGAATGGATCCTGAATATACTGTTATAGGCAGAGTGGCAAGGAGAATATGGGCTGTTATTATGCGGGAAAGGTATAAGGCATCAGAAAGATCCCAGAAACTGAAATATCATATTCAGACATCGGGTCGATCTCTGCATGTTCAGGAGATTCAGTTTAATGATATAAGAACGACTCTTCAGGCATTATGTGCTATTTATGATAATTGTAACAGTCTTCATACTAATGCCTATGATGAAGCTATTACAACACCAAGTAATGAATCTGTGAGACGGGCACTTGCTATTCAAATGATAATAAATAAAGAGTGGGGACTTGCAAAGTGTGAAAATGTTAACCAGGGAAGTTTTGTAGTTGAGGAGTTAACCAGTCTTGTTGAAAAAGCTGTTTTAGAAGAGTTTGATAAACTTTCTGAAAGAGGTGGTGTTTTAGGAGCTATGGAAACAGGGTATCAGCGCAGCAAGATACAAGATGAATCTATGTATTATGAAAATTTAAAACATAATGGTAAATACCCTCTTGTAGGGGTAAATATGTTTTTAGATAAAGAGGCTAAGGATGAAGATGAATCTGATAGTGTAGAACTTGCAAGAGCAACTGATGAGGAAAAAGATTCCCAGATAAAAAAATTAAAAGATTTTCAACAAAGAAATAAAAAGTTGTCAGAATCTGCTTTAAAACAACTTAAAAAAGTTTGTTTGTCAGACGGAAATATTTTCAAAGAGTTAATGGAAACAACAAGAGTTTGTTCCCTTGAGCAGATAACACAGACTTTATATGAAGTTGGAGGAAAATACAGAAAGAATTTATAAATAGCGTTTCCCTTAGCACGGCTAAAACCAATATTCTAAGTAATTAAATTATAAGGAAAAATAATTTAGTTACTTAGAAGTGATCCAGGTCGTTGGCGACCACAAAATTGAAAAATAGGGGGACACCTTACTTAATTGTTGGCATTTTGTTCGTTATTTGATTGATTTGAAT
>JASFBI010000214.1 GCA_030149595.1 Desulfobacterales bacterium | reverse complement strand
TGCAAATAACTCTTTACCTGTACCGGTTTCTCCTGTAATTAAAAGATTGGCATCACAACTGGCAGCCTTAGCCACACAATCTAAACAATCCATTATTTTAGAACCTCTTCCAATAATACCATGTACTTTTAAAGCAACTGGTTGTTTATTTTTACTTTTATTTTCTCTGAATTGTAAAGCTCGAAAAAGAGGAAGAGTCATCTCTTTTATTGATGAGGGCTTTTTCACATAATCCCATGCCCCACTTTTTATAGCAAGCTCAGCTCCTCTTGAATTTGCATAACCAGTTATAATTATTATTTCAGGAGATGAAGGAACACTACTAAATTTTGAAAGATTTTCTATACCATTCCCATCTGGCATTTTAACATCAAGATAAATAACATCATAATTTCCTGAATTTGCAACATCTAATCCTTCGTTAAGATTAAGTCTGCAATCCACATTATGCCCAATTCGTTTTATTGCCCTTGAAAGAGCATCACTTAGTAATTTATCATCATCTACGATAAGAATATTTGACATATCAAACCATATTTAATCAATTAATTGATTACTATATTTTCTTATTATTAAAATTAGAAATAGTTATTTAATTTAATAGCGTTCCCCTCAGCCACGGCTGAAACCAATCCTATAAACAACTAAATTATCAGGGAAAAATATTTTACTTACTTCTAAGTAAGTACTTTAAGGACTGTTATTTACAGATAAAATTTGATCTATTAAGTATCTCGCATGATTACTTGCTTTTATAACCTGATTTAATGAATATTTAACCTCATCATTTTCAAATGCATCATCTATTGCAAGTTCAACATTTAATATTATTGAACCTAAAACATTATTAAAATCCTGAGCTATATCTTCAACCATTTGCATTCTTTCTTCAACCTGTTTTCTTGCATTTTTTTCTATTTTGACCTTTTTATATGCTTTAATCAAATTAATACGTCTTTTATCAATCCTATCTTCAATTTCATCTAAAACTTTATTATAATTATTTTGTGCCTTTTTAGAATTATTATCTGATACTTCAGTTTCAGCAACCCTTTTACGTAAAATATTAATTTCATTTTCAAAATCTATTATTAAATTAATTTTTTTATCCATATTATACTCCAAATACAAATGTAACATTTTAGATAAAAGGGTAGCTTGAAAAAACTAGGCTTGATTATATCTACTTCAACAGTAAAACAACTGCAATGTTTTCAACATACTTAAATCAAGAAGACTAAAGAGATGATACTCAACTGTTTGGCGTGATTAAATTATTTTCCTATAAATTTAATCTATTTAATAACTTATAGGATATCATATGACATTCTTTAAAATCAATAATAGAATTATTATTTTTTAAATTTCCAAAAAGACAAGAATTCTACCAACAGTAATACGCTGAAGTATTAAGGGGATTAAATTTTAATACTTCCTATTAAATCGGAAACATCATCAATATTATTTTGAATTAAATAAGATTCTATTCCATTTATAATATCAATTGAGGCATTGGGATTAATAAAATTTGCAGTTCCAACCTGAATAGCAGAAGCACCCGCTATCAAAAATTCTATAGCATCTGCAGGTATAACTATTCCCCCTATTCCAATAACAGGTATATTAACACTATTTGCAACCTCCCAAACCATCTTCAATGCAACAGGCTTAATTGCAGGCCCTGACAACCCTCCTGTAATATTTGCAAGCTTTGGTCTTTTAGTATTAATATCTATGGCCATGCCTGTTATAGTATTAATTAAAGAGATTGAATCTGCACCAGCTTTTTCAACACTTACAGCAATTTTGGAAATATCGGTTACATTTGGAGAAAGTTTTACAATTAAAAGTTTAGATGTTTTTACTCTAACAGCCTTTACAACTTCAAAAGCAGATTGGACATCCACACCAAATGCAATTCCACCTTTTTTTACATTGGGGCATGATATATTAACCTCAATTCCTGATATGCCATCAAAATCATTTATAATTTCAGCTAATGCAACATATTCATCTATGTTTTTCCCATAAATATTAACAATAACAGGTGTATTTATTGAAGTTAAAAAAGGAAGCTTTTTATTAACAAACTCATTAATTCCAATATTTTCCAAACCTATAGCATTCAACATACCACAAGAAGTTTCAACTATTCTGGGAGGTGGATTACCTTTTGATGGTAAAAGAGAAATCCCTTTAACAACTATTGCTCCCAGCATATTTAAATCTATCAACTCATGAAATTCACTCCCATAACCAAAAGTACCCGAAGCTGTCAAAACAGGGTTTTTAATTTCTATTCCACCAATATTAACTTTTGTATTTATTTTATTTGTCATAATAAATATTATTTAAGTTTTTGTAATAACCGGCATGGCCGGAGCGTGGTTATTCGTATCAGTCACAATAAAAAATAAAAGCTCAATGACTATAGCCACTTAAACGAACTTTCATATAAACTTTGCAAGTATAAACTAATTTAAAAACAGACTGCATTAAATAAAAAATAAATTATATTTTTAATATTTACACTGGCCTTTTATTATAAAGAATACATTAATGCAAGCTTATCATATTTTATTTTACATTCCTAATATATATATATAAGCACATAATTTCTAAAATTTTTATTTATTAAAAAGTTGAATTTATAATAATTCTATGATATTTTTATACTACTTTTATATTTTGTTTTACTTCGGAGCTTTCTTAATTTTTACTTTCATCATTCCATTCACTTTTTTATAACTAAAATTCTAAATCTGTAGATGAATTTACAATTGAGTTACTATACATCTAATATTTGCATTACTGTTACAAAACACGAACTCTAAAATCTATTATACAATATAGCATATACTACAAAACCTCATACAACACCCTTATATTATTTATTTTAAAATTAATATAAAGGAATTATTAAATATATGTACCTAAAAAATAAATATAAGTATTTTATAAATATCAGTTTTAATTATTTGTTTATCTTTATTTTATTATATGTGTTTATTTCTAAACCTTATGCTTTAGAAACAAACACATATAAAAAACAGTTATATGTAAATGGAGAAATATTAGTAAGTTATATTAATAGTTTAAAAGGTGCAAATTTTAAAAAAACATATTTATCTAATAACATGAAGCTCTTAAAAAATTTTAAATCTGTTAATATTGATTTAATAACAGTACCCGAATCAATAAGCATTGAAGATGCTTTAAAGCTCTTAAATGCTGACCCTAATGTACTTTTTGCTGAACCAAATTACCTTAGATATGCAGAAACAAGCATTCCTAATGACACCTATTTTGAAAACCTGTGGGGGCTGTATAATATCAATCAATATCCAAATTCAATTGCAGGAGCAGATATTAATGCTTTGGAAGCATGGAATTATACTACAGGAAGCAATGATATAATAGTTGCAATAATTGATTCAGGAGTAGATGTAAACCACCCTGATCTAAAAACAAATATTTGGATAAACAAAGATGAAATCCCTGAAAACAATATTGATGATGACAATAATGGATTTACAGATGATATAAATGGGTGGAATTTTATTCAAAAAAACAATGATCTTACAGATATTTTTAACCATGGAACTTTTATTGCCGGAGTAATTGGAGGAACAGGAAATAATTATACAGGAGTAACAGGAATATGCTGGAATACTTCTCTAATGGTTTTAAAAATTATGGATGGATTTGGAATAGGAAGTGTAGCTAATGAGATAAGTGCAATTAACTATGCAATAGAAAATGGAGCAAAAATAATAAATGCAAGTTTTGGAGATTTTAATTACAGTCAATCTGAATATAATGCCATAGAAAAAGCAAAAAATGCAGGTATTTTATTTATTGCAGCTGCTGGAAATAATAAAAAAGACAATAATCGTTTTCCGCATTATCCTTCTGGGTACGAATTGGCTAACATTATATCTGTTGCTGCATCAACGCCCAAAGATACTCTTGCTTCATTTTCAAATTATGGTTCAACAGTAGATGTAGCAGCTCCAGGAGTATATATTTATAGTTCAAGTGCTTCTAAAGAAACTATTTTTTTTGACGATTTTGAACAAACAAACGATAATTGGGAACTTGAATCAAATTGGCATATAGATAAATCTGTTCAATCTATTTCAGCAACTTCATTAACGAACTCATCAAACTTAGGAGAAAATTCAAAATTAAATATTTCAGCTATTTCCAGGAAAATTTTTTTGAATCAACAAACAGGCTGTCTATTAACTTTTTCTATTAAAGGGAATTCTCCAATCAGCAGTAAATTATTTATAGAAACCTCAACTAGTTTAACTGGCCAATGGCATATTCAAAAAGTTTTAATAAATTCAACTGATTTATTCAGTAGCGGTATATATGGTAAATATAACAATAGTGTTACTGCTCTGGCTGATCTATCTGATATAGACGGCAATTACTATTTTTATTTACGAATCAGGTTCGAAACACTATCATTTAATATAGAAAGTAAGTGGTATATTGATGATATAAAAATTTTAACAGCAGATACAAAATACGAAAATTCAGATAATTCTCATTACGGACTGGTTTCAGGCACTTCTATAGCCGCTCCATATGTTTCAGGTATAGCAGCATTAATTTTAAGTTATTATCCTGATTTAAATTATACTCAAGTTAAAGAGAGAATTATCAATGGAATTGATGAAACACCAGCATTAAAGGGGCAAGTGAACTCA
>JASFBI010000213.1 GCA_030149595.1 Desulfobacterales bacterium | reverse complement strand
AATATTGTCTGCTATAACAGTCCCCTGGACATTTTTGGTACAAGGGGCATCCAATTCAGTTTTCATTAAAGAGCCGGAAATTTTTAAGGGGAACTGAGCTGAATGTGTCAGGCGCATCAAGAGTTCCCATACAAAAATGTGGGTCATCTGCAGTTTGACTGCATGGATATAAAGACCCGTCAGGACAAATAGCTATGCTTTCGTCTGCACCAGCATGGCAAAAATAAGTACGCTTTTTATTTTTAATGGCGTTTTTAACTGTTTCCAGCTCTCGTAACTGCAGCCTTCCAAAAGGTCTATTGTTTACCATGTAAAGAGCATTCATCATGCGGTATAAACTGTCTTTAATTTGATCTGGGCTGGGCGAGGAAATCAACTTTGATCCCTTGGCCCGGCCTTTTTGTATCAGAATGTCCAGTCCCAGTCCGCGAGCATTTCTAAATGCTCCCAGCATCAATACCAGTTTGTCAAGATGCTCTATGTTTTGATGGCTTAATACAGTAGTTACCCTAAACGGTACTTCTTCTGTTTCCAGCAATCTTAACCCTTTTAATGTAGATGCGGCATTGCCTCTAAGCTGCTGCTGAATACCCATGGGTCCGTCTATGCTGACTCCTACCTGAATATTGTATTTTTTAAACATCCTAACTAAAGATCGATTCAGCATTGTACCATTGGTTTGAATACCCAGTGTGGCATCGGGCTTTAAATTTTGTAAAATTCTGGCTGCATGTTCTATCATATGCGGCACGAGTGTTGGTTCACCTCCTGTAAGCTGCATGTGACACTGCCTGTCTGAAGAAGTCATAAGCCGAATACCTGCTTCTATTATATCAACAGGCATCTCATTTACTGTATTATCAGCTTTACGATAGCAATAAGCACAATTTAAGTTGCACTTATTTGTCAGTATCAAAATCAGGTAGCAAGGCTTAATCATTATAAAATTTCCTTGAGTTTTTCTTTTATCATGGTTACAAGATGAGCCTCATCATTGCATAAAAACAGGACACCCAGAGCTGATGGTGTCAATTGCGGAAAGTCACCATTTTTTCGCATGGAGAATACGGGTTTTCCCATTTTAAGAGCAGTTTTCAACAGATCAAAATTTCCATGATTAAGACTTCCCAAAGGAAAACCAGTATCAATAACGCATGTAGATTCAGCAATTCGTTTTTTTGCTTTCTGAACATTTTTTGGAGAGATTGCTTCCATGGGTGGTTGTGTGAAACAGTCTGCCCCAAGAGAATCGGCTACAAAAAAATCCAGATCGTTTTCATGCAGTACCCCGGTAACAATGGAAAATCCATGTTTGGAGAGTATTCGATACAGGATCGCAGCACTGCCCATGCCTGCTACCACAAATACCGATCCGTTGTTACCTTTCCCTTTGATTTCGATACTTCCCAGGAAACGATTGAAGGATGCATCTTTAAAGTCATAGAGTGCTGCAACAGATGTAGAGGAGAGGATCTTCTCTGGTTCACCCCATGCAATGATTTGTCCGTCCTTGACCAGTCCAACCTTATCGGATATTTTTGCTGCAATATCTACGTCATGAAGAGAGGCAACCACACTGATTCCTTTATCTCTGCACAGGGACTGGAGAATTGTCATCACCTCTATGCGGTGTTTCAAGTCCAGATGCATTGTGGGTTCATCCAGTAAAATGGTCTGTGGTTCCTGGGCAAGAGCTCTTGCGATCAGTATTTTTTGACGTTCACCATCGCTCAATGTGTTGATATCCCTAAACAGAAAATCTTCTGCATTGACCATTTTAACTGCATCCATAACCACTTTTTCGTCTGCAGGGGTTAATTTTCCCAGAAAACCAGTATGGGGATAACGTCCCAGAGCCACAAAATCCCAAACCCTGAAAAAAGGAGGTGAGACCTTTTCGGTCAGCACGATAGACATGGTTTTGGCCAGATGTCCCTGGGTCAGAGTTTTAAGGTCTGCCTGATTAATATAGACTGTGCCTGCAAGGGGTGATAAATGTCGTGAAAGTGTTCTAAGAAGTGTAGTCTTTCCGGCACCATTGGGTCCCAGAAGGGAAACAAACTCTCCTTTTTCAATATTAAACGACAGATTTTGTAAAACAACTTTATTCTGATAACCTACGCTAAGTTTTTCCACTTGTAAAAGCGGTTGTGATTGACTCATATAGTTACCCTCCTTTTTAACAATAAGCTTAAAACGATTGGAGCTCCAAAAAAGGCTGTGATGGCACTTATGGGAAGTTCTACCGGTGTGAAGGCCATGCGTGCAATAAAATCGCACAAGCTGGTAATTATTCCTCCCATTAGAATACATCCCGGTATAAGTATGTGGTTATCTGAAGTATTGAAACATAGTCTGACCATATGGGGAACAGCCAGGCCGATAAAGGCAACCGGTCCTGCCATAGAGGTGATCATACCGGCCAGGGCACAGGCACAAAGCAGAATCAGAATCCGAAACAACCGTATATTAACGCCCATGGATGACGCATACTCTTCACCCAGTAAAAAGGCGTTTAGAGGTTTACTTAGTCCATATATCAGTGCCAGGATAATTCCTCCAGCAATAAACATCAACTGGATTTCACTCCATTGAAACCCTGAAAAGCTGCCCATCTGCCATAGAACAAACCCCTTTAGTTTCTCTTTTTCAGCAAACGCTATAAGCACGCTGGTTATTGCATGACAGAGGTAGCCCATCATCAGCCCTACGATTAAAAGGGTAATACCGCTTTTTACACGGTTTGCAATGGACAGAATAATCATCATGGTGGCATATGCTCCGACAAAAGCGGCAAGAGTAGTCATAAACGGACTCAGGAATGTAAAACCCATAGTCAGGGTAGTTAACATCACAAATGAAACCATCAGGGTAGCACCTGAAGATATTCCCAATATAAATGGACCCACAATGGGATTACGAAAAAACACCTGTAACAGCAGCCCGGATACGGCAAGAAAAGCTCCACCGAGAACAGAAGCCAGAGCTCTTGGAATACGAATATTCCAGATAATAAAACCCTTGGTGGAGGCAGTGTCATGGGAAACTATAATCTGGTGCAGTTCGGAAAATGAAATATGTACTGATCCGATAATAATATTCAATAAAACAGAGAGGATTATCAGAAAAGTAATGACAAAGAACCAGATCATCTGTTTCTTTTTTAATTCAATGTTTACTAAACTCATGATTTCTTACATTGTCCTTTCAGGGTCTTTGTCCGGTAGTTCGTTGAAATATCTTAGCAGGTATCCTGGGTAGCATTCGGGATGAAGAATGGCCGATATTTCGGTTAATATTTCATCCAGTTTATCTCCTGATTGTGAATAGTGGGGAAGGGGGGAATAGACTCTGCCGTCTTTTAGTGGTTTTACCCTGGCGAGCAAGGGGTTGATTTTTGCCAGTGCTGCTTTTGACGTGGCTCCGGTTTTAACAGTACGGTAAGTAAAATAAATATCAGCATCTTCACCGCTGTATAAAAATCGTTCCAGAGAAATTTCAATGCAGGATTTACCGTATACATCATCGAACATATAATCACTTTGAGCCAGTCCCACCAGTTCTCCCACCCAGGCATTACCTGGTTCCACCAGCACACGCTTTTCATAAATATCGCCCCACATGACTTTGGGTTCATAATCTGTATTTCTGGTTTTTTGGCGAATTTTTTCAAGGGATTTTGTGACTCTGCTGAAATAGGCTTCAGCTTCTTTTTCACGATTAAAAAAGGGAGCAATAAAACTGACAAACCGCATACGTGCTGTCAGGCACATGGCAACCGGAGTTGAAGTTATGACACACGGCACGCACATTTCATTAAGCATGGGGATAATTGAAGTGTCCCATGTCATGACCAGTTCAGGCTCTTGAGCTTTAAGCCGTTCATAATCAATGGCAGAGGTCTCCCCAAGATATACGATTTTGCCTTGTTTCATACCGGAAACCACTTCAGGGATAGTCCAATCTTCTATTTTATTAGTTACACCAACAAGCACATCTTCTATGACACCAAGAGTTTTTAAATTAGCAATTTCAAAAAAGCCTGAGGCTGCTACACGTTTAACAGGTACACGTACAACCTGATGGGGTGCATATCCATCAGGTACTTTTGTTCCTCGTGGTATTAAAACAAGGGTTCTTCCTGCTCCATCACGAACCTCTGTCCAGTTTTCCGCAATCTGTTCCACTGAAAAACTGCCAATGCTCATAAAAGAAAAACCGCCTGGATCTTTTTCATTTGAAGAATTTGCATTTTCCGGCTTGCAGCCATAAAGCACAAAACTGAAAAATAGTATCGCAGTAATCAATTGTGCTGCTGTTTTCATTTTCATTTAATATCCTCATGTCTATTATGTTTTTTTATCCATTGAAATATATACATGGATAATCCCACTATAAAGATTACCATTCCTCCAAAATAATATTTTACACCTGGGTCTCTTTTGATGATTAGGTTGATGAATGAGCGACGATCCATACTATATCTGCTTTTTGGGGCAAAATTCTTTAAATGTATACTATATGGCGGAAACCATATTGGCTGGTTAAAGCTTAGCTCACTGGTTTTTGCTTTGTTTTTATCTTTTATTGTCAATCTGGCACTAACGTGGATTGCACGGTTTTGCATATACTGAAGACGATTTCCATCATAGTAATCAATGTGAAGTTTATCCAGATTAATTACACAGGATGAGTCAGGTATTTGAATATTTTTTCCAGGTAAAAGAATATTACATACATAGG
>JASFBI010000212.1 GCA_030149595.1 Desulfobacterales bacterium | reverse complement strand
AATAATTTATAATGACTTTTACAGGTTCTTGTTTTATGGTTATCAAATGTTGGATAGATAGTGTTGGCAGGCTGTTACAAAATACTAATTTTCTTTCATTTCTGTATTGGGAACTTAATTTTGATCTGGAAAATATAACAGGACAACCTGTGGTTAAAATAAATTCCCGCCTTGAACCTGAAGAGATTTTTATTCCTTAACAGCCTGTCCAATAAAAAGCATTATCATTTCTGATAGAAATTTAATTATTATGTAAAAATAGTTTTTTGTTTAATGATTTTTTTGCAATTTTAAAAAAAAGAGAGGGATTATGAAGCAAAAAATAACAGTTACTACTTTGTATAAAATGAAGGAAAAAGGAGAGAAGATAACCGCTCTTACAGCTTATGATTACCCTTTTGCAAAAATGATTGACCAGGCAGGTATTCATATTATTTTGGTTGGTGATTCTTTGGGGATGGTTGTCCAGGGGCAAACAAGCACTCTACCGGTTACAATGGATGAGATGATTTATCATACAAAACTTGTATCAAAGGGTGTGGAAAATGCTTTTGTAATAGGGGATATGCCTTTTATGTCTTATCAGGCAGAGCTTTCTGAAGCTGTTAAAAATGCCGGTCGTTTTTTAAAAGAAGCCGGTGCTGAGGCTGTAAAATTAGAAGGTGGTGTTGATGTATGTGAAACAATTGAAGCCATATCTAATACAGGTATCCCGGTTCAGGCACATATAGGTTTAACTCCCCAGTAAGTGCATAAAATGGGAGGATACAAAGTACAGCGTAATGAGCAGAAACTTATTGATGATGCAAAAAAAGTAGAAGAAGCAGGTGCTTTTTCTGTTGTTTTGGAGGGTATACCTGAAGATATTTCAAAAAAAATAACAGAAATTATATCAATACCCACGATAGGGATAGGTGCAGGTTCCTATTGCGATGGACAGATTCTGGTTCTTCACGATTGTCTTGGTTTAAATACAGGGCATGTTCCAAAATTTGCTAAAAAATTTGCGAATCTTGGAGAAGCAGCAATGGAAGGGGTTAGGGGATATATAAAAGAGGTTAATGCAAAAGAGTTTCCTTCAAAAAAACATTGCTACTGAATTTAAGAAAGGGGTTTTTTATGGATCCTTGCATTGTAATAATAGGTTGCGGAAAGCTTGGAGGTGTTTTATCAAAAAATCTAAGAAGAGCAGAATATAAAAATATTAATTTTGTTAGTAAAACAGAGAAATCTGCTGAGAAAGCATCAAAATTTTCAAAATCAAAAAATTATGGTACAGATCCTTTAAAATTCACAAAAAGTGCGGATATTGTTTTTATTACCACTCCTGATGGGGTTATAGAGGAGGTTTGTAAAAAAATATCCTTTAAAAATGGGTTTAAAAAAGATAGTTTTGTGTTTCACTGCAGTGGTTCTCTGCCGTCCACAATTTTATCTTCTGCAAAAAAATGCGGAGCATATACAGGTTCTATTCACCCGTTACAGAGTTTTTCAGGTAAAACTGAGACAGAGAATCCTTTTTCAGGAATAGTCATGGCCATAGAGGGTGAAGATCCGGCAATAAAAATTATGGAACAGATAGCCAAAAGGCTTAAAGTTGGTCTATGTCTTTCCATAAAAACAGAAGCAAAAACCATGTATCATGCAGCAGCAGTTGTTGCTTCAAATTATCTTGTAACTCTGGTGGATTTTGCATTGGAACTGCTTGGGGCAGCTGGTATCTCACAGGAAAAAGGGTTTGATGTATTGAAGCCGCTTATTTATGGAACTCTTGCAAATATTGAATCAGATGGAACGGTAAAAGCTTTGACAGGTCCCATCTCAAGGGGAGATGTAAGTACAATTAAAACTCATCTAAAACATATAAAAGCTGGAAAAGAAAATCTTGACCTTATCTATAAAACTCTTGGTCTTTATACTGTAAGTATTGCAGCTAAGGCAAAAACAATTCAAAAATCTTCTGAAAAGGATTTAACAAAGTTATTTCAGATATAAAAAATATCAGCAGGTTCTGTTTATCTGTTTTTTTTTGTGTTTTTATATTAAAGTTCAATGATTATAGTCATTTGAACGGACTTCCGTATAAAGAAAATCATATTGATAAATATTTTTCTTGAAAAAAAAGTTATTTAAGTATAGAGTCTTTTTGCCTGATTGTACTAGGTGGGGTGTTAGCGGTATCCTTTTCCCGAAATCCGCTTTATGCGGGGCCGAATACTTGTTTGAGGGCTTAGCTTAAAGGGTGTCTATTCTAACTGGTCGCCACGCAACAGATAATCATGAACCTCGTCAGATCCGGAAGGAAGCAGCGATAAGTGAAGTAATCTGTGTCGTGGATTGATCCCGGTTATGTTATATTCACATTTTTAAGTTTTGCTTGATATCATGTGTATAATCAGGCATTTTTATTTGTATTTCCCATCTAAATTGTCTTTTTTGATCTAAAGAAAAAGCAGTGTCTTTATTACTTAAACTGTATTTTGTTAAAATAATTTTTCCCATCTTAAATGAATCTTTCTTGACATTGATAAAAAGAGTATTATTTTTTCAGTTAATTAAGAACTATTTGCATGATATTATTTTGATGCATGGGTATATTTTATTACGAATGGTCATGAGGTTGATCTGGATTTTTTCATTCAGGTTTGCCCACAACAAATTATGAAAGAGACGTATTAGTTTTACATTCTTTTTATATGAAACTCCGTCCAACAGACCGTAATCATGAGAGTTTCAATTTTCGTTGTGGCAGATAAATCTGCCATGTATGTTATGTAAAAAAGATTAGGTTAAAAAAAATATTTTATACATCAGGAGATGTTCATTGGTTGAAGATAAAAAAACAATAGATAAAGATAATAATAAATCCGAATGCGAAGAGAATGATTCCGTTAAAGAAGCTTGCCATGAAAAAGTTGAAGAAGAGGGGGCTGAACAGGATACTGCGGTTGAGTTGAACAAAAAACTTGAAGCCGAAAAAAAAGAAAAGGAGGAGCTTAATGAACGTTTTTTAAGACTTTGTGCTGAATTTGATAATAGTAAAAAACGTGCATTGCGGGAAATCAGTGATTTTAGAAAATTTGCAAATGAATCTATTATAAAAGAGATGCTTTCTGTGCTGGATAATCTTGAGAGGGCTCTTGCTTCTGCAAAAGAAGATAGTAACTCGAATCAAGGGGTTGTTGATGGCGTGGAAATGACTCTAAGCGAGATGCTGAAAATATTTGATAAATATGGGGTTGTTGCTGTGAAAACTGTTGATGAAGTTTTTAATCCTGAATTCCATCAGGCTGTCATGCAGGAGGAGACTGATTTGTGTGCTGAAAATACAGTAGTTAAAGAGTTGCAAAAAGGTTATCTTATGCATGAAAGATTAATAAGGCCGGCAATGGTTGTAGTTGCAAAGGCTCTATCTTCAGATAAAAAAGAAGATGCAAATAAAAAAGCATAAATAAAATATAATATAGGGGGAAAATATATGAGCAAGGTAATAGGAATAGATCTTGGTACTACAAATTCATGTGTGGCTATAATGGAGAGTGGCGATGCCAATGTTATAACAAATCCTGAAGGAGGGCGTACAACACCTTCTGTTGTTGCTATTTCTGAAAGTGAAGAGAGGCTTGTGGGACAAATTGCAAAACGTCAGGCCATAACAAATCCTGAAAATACTGTTTTTGGAGTAAAAAGGCTTATAGGCCGTAAATATGATTCCCCTGAAATTCAAAGTGATAAAAAAGTTCTTCCCTATGAAATTGAAAAAGCTTCCAATGGTGATACCAGAATAAATCTAAGAGGTTCCAAGCTGAGTCCTGCTGAAATTTCATCTTATATTTTAGCAAATATCAAAAAAACAGCTGAAAACTATCTTGGTGAATCAGTTACAGATGCTGTGGTTACTGTTCCTGCTTATTTTAATGATAGTCAGAGGCAGGCAACCAAAGATGCAGGTAAAATTGCAGGTTTAAATATTTTAAGAATAATAAATGAACCAACAGCTGCATCTTTAGCTTATGGACTGGATAAAAGAAGTGAAGAAAAAATAGTTGTTTTTGATCTGGGTGGTGGTACATTTGATGTTTCTGTTTTAGAGATCGGAGATGGTGTATTTGAAGTAAAATCTACTAATGGAGATACTCATTTGGGTGGTGAAGATTTTGATCTTATCCTGATCAATTATCTGGCCGATGAATTTAAAAAAGAGCAGGGTATTGACTTAAGAAATGATAAAATGGCTCTTCAAAGATTGAAAGAGGGAGCAGAAAAAGGCAAAATGGAGCTCTCTACTTCAATGGAGACAGATATAAATCTTCCTTTCATAACAGCTGATGCAAATGGACCTAAGCATCTTAATATGAAACTAACCAGAGCCAAGCTTGAAGATTTGGTAAGTGATCTTTTAGATAATTTAGACAGACCTTGTCTTCTTGCTTTAAAAGATGCTGGTATAAAGACAGCTGATCTTAACGAAGTTATTTTGGTAGGTGGAATGACCCGTATGCCTGCGGTTCAGGAGCGTGTGCAGAAAATTTTTAATAAAAAACCAAATAAGAGCGTAAATCCGGATGAGGTTGTGGCTCTTGGTGCTGCAATTCAGGGTGGGATATTAAAGGGTGATGTAAAAGATATTTTGCTTCTTGATGTAACTCCATTGTCCCTTGGAATAGAAACTTTAGGTGGTGTTATGACAAGACTTATTGAAAAAAATACCACAATTCCTACAAAAAAGAGCCAGGTTTTTTCA
>JASFBI010000211.1 GCA_030149595.1 Desulfobacterales bacterium | reverse complement strand
TATGCCCCTTTGTAGGTGTTGAAAATGAGAGAATAAGACCTTTTTCAAGGACAGGTTTCAGCTCATTAATTATTGATATTCCCTGCCCTTTTGGATCATTAATATCTATAAGTGATTTGTAATAAACCGTTGAACCACATGATTTTATTAACCCTTCACCATTTAAATAGGCATTGGCATGCAGTCCTTTTTCAGATGCCATTTTAATCAACTGGTGTTTGAGCCCTTCTGAGCCATGATATTTAATTCCCATTTTTTTCAGCCCTTTTACAATAAGCTCATAACAATTTATTTCATCATAATTTTTCCCTATATATGGTTTTACTGCGTTTACTAATTTTATTGAAATTGTTTTGTCAGAAGCTTGCTGGCTTAAAGTCTGTTCAGATAGAACCACTTTCTTTTTAATTTCAGGTACAGACAGTTTTTTTTGTTCAGCAGTTATTTTACCCCATAGTAATTCTTTGGTACTGGGATTCATATATATTTTAGTTCCCGCACAAATTTTTTTGTATGGTTTATTATGATTTATTTTGTTATGGATGATGCTCCAGCAGTTTTTGCCATAAACCGGATCTTTGATAAGTATATTAGAGACTGTTGGCATGGATTTAGAGAGGGTTCCCAGAAAAACATCCGGCTGGTTTAAAATTGTTTTGTCAGATTCTTGATTTTTTAAGCTTTGATTGTGATTTTTGGTTGTTGAAAGCTCTTTTTTAAAAACAGCAGAAAAGTCATTATTATTATTATTTGGTGACTTGGTATTTGTTTTTACCAGTGCTTCTTTTTTATCTATGGAGTTTATTTCCATATCTGTTCCTTTTTGTGATAAAGGGGGAAGGACTATCTTTAAATTTTATTATTTGTCTGTTTTTTAAAACAGTTTGATTATAATCCAGTGTTATTTTTTATGCAAATTGTATGTTTGATATTTTTTACTTTATAAAACCGGCATGTCCAGAGCATGGTTATAACTTGTTATTACATTTAGTATTCGCCTGAAAAACCAGAGATAAAGTAAATAAGGGATTATTAATTTACATGATATGGTACTACTAACTGCTTGGATAATATGTAATTGCAGAGTACAGAATAAAATAAATTCTATTTGCAGTTGTTTTTTAAAAAAAACAGTGATAAGTCTGATTTTATAAATAATCATTAAGTTGACTATTTGGATTTTTCATCCATATTTACCCACAACAAAAATTGAAACTCTCATGATTACGATCTGTTGAGCGGAGTTTCATATAAAATATTTTACATACAAATTTGAAAGTATCCTTTATAAAATTATTATATCCATATTTATTAAGTTTAAAACATTTCATTTTCAAAACTTAATCTTCTAACCAATATTGTTTAAAAAAAATGAAAAAAATAACAATTATAGGAGCCGGACCTGGTGGATATTCTGCAGGGTTACGGGCATCACAACTTGGAGCAAAAGTTTCCATAATAGAAAAAAATCTCCCTGGTGGAACCTGTTTAAACAGGGGCTGCATTCCTTCTAAAATAATGCATCAAACAGCGTCTGTTTTGAATAATTTTAAAAAAGCCGATGAACTGGGTATAAATTTTGACAAAAAAGCATCCCCATGCATGGAAAAAATAATTAAGAGAAAAAATCTTATTATTAAAAATCAAACCATGGGACTGCTAAATCTTTTTAAGAACAATAATATTGAAATAATAACCGGAAATGCAGAAATAAAAAAAAACAATTGTGTTTGTGTTCACCTTCCTGACAATACACAAAAAAAGATCATCCATGACTCCCTGATAATAGCTGCAGGTTCAAAACCTATAACACTGATAGAAGAGAATAAAAGCTATGATAAAATTTTAACAAGTGATGAAATTTTTGATATAAAAAAAATCCCAAAATCCATTATTATTATAGGCGGAGGTGTAATCGGCTGTGAATTTGCCTTTATTTTTCAAGCATTTGGTTCTAATGTAACAATTATTGAAGCCACAAATAAGCTTTTACCAACTGATTTTATTGATAGAGATTGTGCTGAACTTTTAAAACGAGAGATGAAAAAAAAGAAAATAGAGGTTTTATTAAACACAAAAGTTGACAGTATAAAACAAAATACAAATACTGTTTTTATAAATATTACTCCAAATAATAATAATTCTGATAAAAAATGCGGTAAAAAAGAAAGTCTTTCATCTGATATGGCTTTAATATGTATTGGAAGATACCCTGATACAAAAAATCTAAATTTAGAAAATACTGGAATAAATATTAACAGTAAAGGCTGGATTATAGCTGATCAATATTTAAAAACAAATATTGATAATATTTTTGCAGTAGGAGATATTTTAGGTCCTGAGAAAATTATGCTGGCACATAAAGCAATACAGGAAGGGAGAATAGCTGCTTCAAACGCCATGGGAGAAAAAAACAAAATGGATTACAACACTGTCCCATATGGCATTTTTTCCATGCCTGAGGCAGCAGGAGTAGGCATTACTACACAAATAGCAGAAAAACAACAGATAGAAACTACAATCTACAATATGCCTGTAAGGGCCATAGCAAAATCTCATATTTCAGGTAGTATTTCAGGTTTTGCTAAAATAATAACCCATAAAAAGAATGGGACCATTTTAGGTATTCATATTACAGGTCCCCATGCAACAGAACTCATTGCTGAAGGAGTTATATCAATAAAAACAAAATTAACTATAAAGGAGCTGGCAGAAAGTATCCATAACCACCCTACTATTTCTGAAATATTATGGGATACTGCAAACAAGATATATACTGACTAAATCTTTAGTTTTTCTATTTGGCTCCTGGGCCCATACAAGCTCAGGTATAAAATAGATTTTCATATAAACGCTGCTCCTTAAGTAAAACTCATAATAAAAATTCACCGGATTTTATAACTTATTTGATAGAGAAGCTGTTTGGTATTTTTATATAATAAAAGTTTTCTTACCGATGACACAAACTTTTATCCACACTTTTTGTTTTATAAGGCTTCTTTATTCTTAATATAATTATTTAATATTAAGGCAATTATTTTAAAATAAGTTTATAAAATCCAAATCATTATCAGTTACAAAAAATTTAGCGCTAGCATAAAACAGTAAGGAGCATATTTTATGTTCATATGAAAATCTATATGTCCATTTTCTTAAATAGTATATTTTTTTTAAAACCATGTCAATGCACTTTATTTAAAATTCATGTTTTATTATTAATTAATTTTTGATAAAAAAATAAGTAACAATATACCAAGAAATCAACATAAATAAATAAAAATCTGTATTAACCAGATTTAAGGAGATTTTGTGATTATAGCAGGACTTACAGGAGGAATTGCCACAGGCAAAACTACAGTTTCTAATTTTTTAAATGAATTAGGTGCTCATATAATCGATGCAGATAAAATTGCCCATAATATGGTAAAAAAAAAATACCCGGCATGGGAAAAAATTGTATCACATTTTGGAAAAAATATTCTTTTGGATAGTGGAGAGATAAACAGAGAAAATCTGGGGAAAATAATCTTTAATAATCCATCTGAAAAAAACATTTTAAATAAAATAGTTCATCCGTATGTTTTTGAAAAAATAGAAGAAGATATAAAAAAAATCAAACAAAAAGATGATAACAAGGTTATTATTTTAGATGTACCTCTATTAATTGAGACTAAAATGCATAAAAGTCTTGAATTTGTTATTGTTGTTTATGTTCCTTTAGCTATTCAGTTAATACGGCTTATGGCAAGAGATAACACCTCAAAAAAAAACTCTTTGGCTAAAATTTCCTCTCAGATCAGTATTGAAGAAAAAAAACAGATTGCAAATATTGTAATAAATAACAGTAAAAACCTCCAGGAAACAAAAAAGAGAACCTTTGATGTTTATTCATCTTTTATTAATAAAATGTAAATTTAAAAAAGGAAAATATGTCAAATTACGATCTGATTTCAAAATACATCCATCCCCTTTATCCAGAAAAAACAGATATAAAACCTTCAGGAAGTATAAAAAAACCAGTTAAAGCCATTTTATTTGACATATACGGCACGCTGATAATAAGCGGATCAGGTGGTATCAATGCCACAGAAAACAAAGTAACAAACAGGCATAAAATAGAAGCTCTTTTTAAAAAATATTCTGTTAATTCAAGTATTGATGAAGTAAATGCTCTTTTTGTAGAAACTGTAAAAAAAGAACATTTAAAGCTTAAAAAAAATGGCCATGATTATCCTGAGATTATTGTTGAAAAGATATGGATGGATTTACTTGGTTTAGATAATCTGACAACTGCCCGCAAATATGCAATTGAATTTGAATTCATCACCAATCCTGTTTATCCAATGCCTAATTTAAAAAAAACAATTAAATATCTTTCCAGTAAAAATTACTTAGGCATTATTTCCAATGCTCAATTTTACACTCCCATGATTATTGAGTGGTTTTTGGGATCTAATTTAAAACAACGCAGTTTTAACGACAACCTACTTTTTTTTTCCTATAAGTTTGGCTATGCCAAACCATCCTCTTTTTTATTCAAACTTGCAAAAAAAAATTTAAAAACTAAAAATCTGCACCCCTCTTCTGTACTATATGTCGGTAATGATATGTTAAATGATATTTATACTGCCCAAAAAGAAGGGTTTCAAACAGCTCTGTTTGCAGGAGATAAAAGATCTCTCAGATTACGCGAAGATAGTGTTTTTTGCAAAACATTATCCCCTGATATTACAATTACAGATCTTGCACAACTTTTAGATT
>JASFBI010000005.1 GCA_030149595.1 Desulfobacterales bacterium | reverse complement strand
GATAAGTAAAAGAAATTTGTTAAACAGGTAAATATCAGGATATATATCTTTGACATTTAATAAAATTATTTAATTTTAAAGTATTGAGAGTAAATAAAATACAAATTTATATGTAAAAGAAATTTAAAATATTAAAACAGGAAAATTAAAACTTAGCAAGACAAAACAGCCTTTATTTCTGCTTGACATAAATTTTGCGGTTGTTTATAAAACATTTTCTAATTGATTTTTTTGATAAGGGTGAAGTTTTCAAAATAAATTTTATTTCAGGTAAAAAATATAACAAAATGAATATTCAAAAAGAACTTATAAAAAAAAAGAAGACTCTTGTTCACCAGTGGTTTAAAGCAGTGATTAATACCTATGCTTCTGATACAGCACAATTTTTGGAATCGCAAAAAGATCTTTTTGCAAATCCTGTGGGAAACACTATTTTAAACGGATTGACAATGCTTTTTGATGAAATGACAGGCAGCATGGATAAGGAAAAAATAGTTGAATTCCTTGATCCGATTATAAGAGTCAGAGCTGTACAAACATTTGCACCTTCAAAAGCTGTAGCTTTTCTTTACACTTTAAAGGTTATAATAAGAGATAATTTTAAAGGATCATTAAAAGATAAGACATTTGTAAAAGAGTTGCTGGAATTAGAGCTTAATATTGATAGATTGGCACTAATTGGTTTTGATGTTTATATGGAGTGCCGGGAAAGTTTAAACAGTATTAGAGCTAACCAGGAAAAAAAGAAGGTTTATAAAGCATTTAAAAGGGCTGGACTAATAACTGACAGCCAATAACGGCTTTAGTTATGCAGGTAGTTGTATAACTGATTTTATTTAAATTTCAGGGAGGAAAACATCTGTTTTTTCTTTTATTTGTAAAATTAATTATACAGCAGGCTATAGGCAGTCAAATGTTTAATATAGAGAGGGCTGTGTAGAATATTTTAAGAGATATAAACTCTATTGAAAAAAATACTATGTATGATGTTCCCGGGAAAGAGCAGAATTTTTTTGAAATAAAGTTTGTATGATTTTAATTTTTTTTATGCGGTTTTAAAAAAAGTGAGGTAATGTTTATGAATGTAAAGTACATGTTTTCCCTCATGGCGGTTGTTTTTTTATTTCTGTTTTCTTATCTGGGTGCTGAGGTTGCAGGGCTTAAAGTTCTTTTTGGGATAATTATTCCCTATGTTGCCATATTAATATTTGTGGCAGGCTTTGTTTCACGCATGATGGACTGGGCAGCATCTGCTGTACCTTTTGCTATTCCAACTACATGTGGACAGCAATCTTCTTTGCCCTGGATTAAGCAAAATCGTATTGATAATCCTTCTACAAAAACAGGAGTTATCATACGGATGTTGCTGGAAATATTATGCTTCCGCTCATTGTTTCGTAATACGAAAATGAAAATTCATCAGGGGCAGAAAATATCCTATAAGTTAGAAATCTGGCTTTGGGTATCAGCTCTTGCTTTTCATTGGGCTTTTTTAGTTGTACTGGTCAGGCATTTGAGATTTTTTACTGAACCTATCCCAGGATTTGTAAAATTTCTTGAATTTATGGATGGTTTTTTCAAAATAGAATTTGTTGATTCATTTATGCAAATTGGTCTTCCCGGGATTTTTATGTCGGGTCTTGTTTTGCTTGCAGCTGTCTCTTTTTTGTTAGTCAGACGAATAATGGTACCACAGGTAAAATACATCTCCCTTGCAGCAGATTTTTTTCCTCTATTTCTTATTATTGGAATTACTGTCTCTGGAATATATATGAGATATGTATCAAAAGTGGATATTGTTGGTATAAAAGAACTGACTATGGGACTTGCAACGCTGCACCCAACTATTCCAGAAGGAATAAGCAGTGTTTTTTTTGTGCATCTGTTTTTTGTTTGCAGTCTACTTGTATATATTCCCTTTAGTAAACTTATGCACATGGGTGGAATTTTCTTAAGTCCGACAAGGAATATGCTTGCAAATACACGTGCTTTTCGACACGTTAACCCATGGAACTACCCGGTAAAAACTCATACATATGAAGAGTATGAAGACGAGTTCAGGGAAAAAATGATTGACGCTGGACTTCCGGTAGACAAAAAGGAGTAAGTAATGTCTGATATACCAACAGCAGAAGAATTAATAAAAATAAATCACAATCCGCCTGCAACAGACTGGATGGATACACCTGTTAACATTAGAAAAGGGATGTACTGCTACGCTTCAAATCCTAAAAGTGTTGCATACCTTGGTCTTCCCAATGCCCGTAAATGGAATCCTTTAGATGATGACTGGAAACTTCCTGAAAACTGGCAGCAGATACTACATGAAGGTTTTAAAGAGCGCCTTGAAAGATTTCGTACTTTTAAAGTTTATATGGATATTTGTGTAAGATGCGGCGCATGTGCTGATAAATGTCATTTTTTTATAGGAACCGGAGATCCAAAAAATATGCCGGTTTTAAGGGCAGAACTTTTACGTTCTGTATATAGAAATGATTTTACAACAGCAGGAAAAGTTTTAGGTAAAATAGCTGGAGCAAGGGAGCTTACATTAGATGTTTTAAAAGAGTGGTGGTATTATCTGTTTCAATGTACTGAATGCAGAAGATGTTCTGTTTTTTGTCCCTATGGAATAGATACAGCAGAAATTACCATAATGGGCAGGGAACTGTTAAATCTGATAGGTTTGAATATTGACTGGATAGCTACTCCGGTTGCCAATTGTTTTAGAACAGGTAACCATCTGGGTATTCAGCCCCATGCTTTTAAAGATATGCTTGATTTTTTTGTTGAGGATATTGAAGAGGTGACTGGTATAGATTTAGAGGTCAGTTATCAGAAAAAGGGTGCTGATATTCTTTTTATAACTCCATCAGGGGATGTTTTTGCTGATCCAGGAACCTATACATGTATGGGTTATATGATTCTTTTTGATTATTTAAAAAAAGAGTACGGTCTTGATGTAACATGGAGTACCTATGCTTCAGAAGGTGGTAATTTCGGTTTTTTTACTTCCCATGAAACCATGAAAAGATTAAATGCCAAAATGTATGCAGAGGCAGAAAGGCTTGGTGTTAAGTGGATTTTAGGTGGTGAATGCGGACATATGTGGCGGGTAGTAACTCAATACATGGATACGATGAATGGACCTGCAAATTTTCTGGAAGAACCTGTATCACCTATAACAGGTACTAAGTTTGAAAATACCAAATCCACTAAAATGGTTCATATTGTTGAATTTACTGCAGATCTTATAAAGCATGGTAAATTGAATTTAGACAAAAGCAGAAATGATCATTTAAATATAACATTTCATGACTCATGTAATACAGCAAGAGGCATGGGTATGCTTGATGAGCCTAGATATATTATAAATAATGTTTGTAACAACTTTCATGAGATGCCTGCAAATACAATCAGGGAACAGACCTTTTGCTGTGGCAGCGGGTCAGGATTAAACGCAGGGGAAGATATGGAACTTCGTATGTGCGGCGGTTTACCGAGAGCACATGCTGTAAAGCATGTACATGAAAAATATGGTGTAAATTCCCTTGCATGTATTTGTGCTCTTGATCGTGCAGTTTTCCCTGATCTTATGGATTATTGGGTGCCTGGTGTTGAAGTAACCGGGTTGCATGAAATGGTGGCAAATGCTCTGGTTTTTCCTGGAGAGTGTAAAAGAACAACAGATCTCCGAGGTGAACCGTTGTTAGGAATGGAGGATGAAGCTGATGAATGATAAAAGTAAGATCATCGCCGGTTTAGTAATATTTTTTATAATATTTGCTTTTCCAATTTGGTATAATATGTTTAAATCCAAGCCGGCTCCGGAACTAACCCTGACAGAAAAGGCAAAGGCCGCAAAGGAGTGTGTCAGATCAAAGGAGTATATGACGAAAAATCATATGCAGCTCCTTGATGTATGGCGTGATAAAGTGGTAAGGCATGATACACGGGTTTATGTAAATACAGAAGGCAAGGAATTTAAGATGAGTCTATCAAATACCTGTCTGGACTGTCACTCCAATAAAGCTGAATTTTGTGATAAATGTCATGACTATGCTTCTGTTCAACCATATTGCTGGGATTGCCATATAGATAACCCGAAGGAGAAGAATGATGGAAAACAGTAAAAGAATCTTCTTGAAAATAGCTGGTGTTTCAGCTCTGGGTTTAGGGACAGGAATATTAACTCCCAATGTATTTGCATCATCAGGACAGAAAAAAGAGGCTGGGTTTAAAAAAGATTCAAATGCTCTTACTGCAAAACGATGGGGAATGGTAATAGATACAAGGAAAATTGAATCTTCTGATGATCTGGAGCCAATTATAAATGCTTGTAATAAAATACATAATATTCCGGAAATTAAAAATCATAAACATGAAATTAAATGGATATGGGAAGAGGAATTTAAACACGCTTTTCCAAGCAAGGGAAACAAGTATTTAAATGAGAGGATAAAAGATCTGCCTTTTCTTGTACTATGTAATCAGTGTGAAAACGCTCCCTGTGTTAAGGCTTGTCCCACCAAAGCTACATTTCAACGCGATGATGGTATAGTGCTGATGGATTTTCACAGATGCATTGGTTGTAGATTTTGTATGGCTGCGTGTCCCTATGGATCAAGAAGTTTTAATTTTAAAGATCCAAAAGAACATATAAAGCCTGAAACTTATAATCCTGAGTTCCCGAGAAGAACAAAAGGGGTTGTTGAAAAATGTAATTTTTGTGCGGAAAGACTTGCTGTTGGGAAAAAACCAGCATGTGTTGAAGCATCTGATGGAGCGATCATTTTTGGTGATCTTGAAGATTCTGAATCAGAAATCAGAGAAGTATTAAATTCAAATTACACTATTCGTCGAAAACAGGCTCTTGGAACAGGACCTTCTATTTTCTATATAATATAAGAGGTGGTTTATGCTTGAAACTGCGCTTAAAGGAAGCAATAAATATTGGGGATTGGTAATTGGATTGCTTATCCTTGTGGGTATAGGTTTTACTGTATACCTTAAGCAATTCAGTGTTGGTTTGGGTATAACCGGTATGAGCAGGGATGTCTCATGGGGCTTTTATATAGCTCAATTTACCTTTCTTGTGGGTGTTGCCGCAGGAGGTGTAATGCTGGTTTTACCTTATTATTTACATGATTATAAAGCATTTGGCAAAATCACTGTTTTAGGTGAATTTCTTGCTGTTTCAGCTATCTGCATGTGTCTGATGTTTATTATAGCAGATCTTGGACAACCTATGCGGGCCATGAATGTTATGCTGCATCCTACTCTGGGTTCAATGCTTTTTTGGGATATGATAGTTCTAAATGGATATCTTTTTTTAAATATTTTAATAGGCTGGGTAGTTCTTGAATCTGAAAGAAACTCAGTGCCTCCTCCCAAATGGATTAAACCGTTTATATATCTCTCAATTCCATGGGCATTTGGAATTCATACAGTAACAGCATTTTTGTACTGTGGTCTTCCGGGAAGGGGCTTTTGGCTTACAGCAATACTTGCTCCAAGATTTTTGGCATCAGCATTTGCAGCAGGGCCATCTTTTTTAATACTTTTATGTTTTATTGTTAAAAAGTATACAAACTTTGATCCTGGAATAAAAGCCATAAGAAATCTTGCTAAAATAATAGCATATGCATTAATAGCAAATGTGTTTTTCTTTCTCTGTGAAGTGTTTGTTGCTCTTTACAGTGGGATTCCTGAGCATATAGATCATCTGGAATATCTGTTTTTTGGACTGCATGGTCATGGAATGTTGGTTGGATGGATGTGGACAGCCATGATTTTAATGGGAATTGCGATAATACTTCTTGTAAATCCAATTACAAGAGAAAATAATTCCATATTGATTGTTTCCTGTGTAATGGTTTTTGTGGGAACATGGATTGATAAGGGACTCGGTATGATTTCAGGTGGATTTGTTCCTTCTCCGCTTCATCATGTTACAGAGTACGCACCTTCATTTTATGAATTATTAATTACCCTTGGAATTTATGCAGCCGGTTTATTGATTTTAACCTTACTCTTTAAAATGGTTATTAGTGTTAAAGAGGAAGTTTCTGATTAGATATATAATTTAAGTTATAGTAAGACTTTAAAGGTACAATATTTATTAAATATTGTACCTTTTTTTATTACCAGCCTGCCAACAGTCTGGTAACAAAACGCTAATCTATCCAATTTCTGCCTTAAAAAATTAAGACGTATAACTTTACGTTTTTTCATATAAATATAATATATTATTTTACTTTATACTATGCTATAATTCTTAAAAAAAAAAAATAGATAGAAAATTGATAGTTATGATTAGATTTTTTTGTTTGCTGACAGGTAAATTGTTATTTATTAATCAACTTTATGGATCTGAATAATGGATAAAAAAAGATTAGATCATGATAAATATATGCTTGTAAGAGAAAAAAAAATATGTCAGGTGATTATAAATGAGTCGGATGATATTGTTTTTGTAATAGATGCCAAAGCTAAAATAATTTTTTTAAACCCAAAAGCTTCATATTTTTTAGGATATAAAGCTTTTGAACTTGATCAAAAAACAATAACAAACTTTTTGGCAGATGAAGATAAAAAACAACTAACAGACTCTTTTTTAAAAAAAGAGATTATACCCTGTCATTTAAATCAATCCATTGATATTTTAAATATAAATGGTGAAAAAATAAAATTTTATTTGAAAATTATTTTGCCGAATTCAGAAAATAAGATTTTTAATGAAAAAATAGGTATTATAAAAATTCTGAAAAATAATAAGTATAATGCTGATAAAGTCAAATTTAATTCCATAATTAACAGTATTGATGAAGGTTATTTTGAAGTAGATCTCAAAGGTATATTAATATTTTGTAATGATAAGTTAAGCAAGATGGCAGGTACTCCTATACGGGAAATAATAGGTGTAAGTTTTAAGGAATTTGTAAAAACAGATAGTGCAGATCAGCTGTTTCAGTTTTTTAATAAAACATATATTTCAGGCAACCCAACAGATATACTGAAATGTGAAATCAAAAAAAAGAACGGTTCTTTATTAAATGTAGAACTTGTTGCATCGTTAATTTATGATTCCAATCAAACCCCTTCAGGTTTCAGAGGAATAGCAAGGGATGTTACAAAAGCGAAAAAAGCTGAGGAACTGATAAAAAAACAGCAGATTCAAATGTTTCATTCCCAGAGAATTGAATCCATAGGGACTTTAGCCGGAGGAATTGCCCATGATTTTAATAATCTTTTAATGGCTATTCAAGGAAATGTTTCCCTTCTTTTATTAAATAAAGACCAAAAAGATAATGAAAGGCAAAAATTATGTAATATTGAGTCTTATATTTACAAAGGAGCGGAGTTAACCAGGCAGCTTCTGAAATTTGCAACAAGAGGCAGATATGAAGTAGCTGTTGAATCTTTGAATGAAATCGTTATAAGCTGCATTAAGCTTTTTGGCAGAGTTAAAAAAGAGATTAAAATTTCTCTTGATTTAAAAGATGGGCTCTGGCCTGTAAAAGTTGATTTTGGACAAATAAAACAGGTAATATTAAATGTTTGTGTTAATGCAGGTCAGGCTATGTATGGTGGTGGAGAAATTTTTATAAAAACAAAAAATACTGTCATAAAAAAAGAAGAGGCTGATGAGTATAATATTTGTCCTGGAAAATATGTATCTGTTTCAATTAAAGATACAGGAGACGGAATAGATGAACTGATTTTGCAAAAGGTATTTGAACCATTTTTTTCAACAAAAGATATCGGGCTTAGTTCTGGCTTTGGTCTGGCTTCTGCGTATAGAATAATAAAAAATCACAAAGGTTTTATTAATGTAAAAAGTAAAAAAAATTATGGTACTACATTTTCCATATTAATTCCGGCAATTAATGAGAATATAAAAGAGATACCAGAAATTCAGGATGAGCAGGTTATAAAAGGATGAGGAAATATTCTTTTAATAGATGATGAGTCGGTTATATTAGATGTTGGTGTAGATATGCTAAAGTATTTAGGTTATAGTGTGAAAACAGCCATAACCGGCATAGATGCAATAGCTGAGTATAAACGTAACCATGATAAATTTGATCTTGTTATTCTTGATATGATTATGCCAAAACTGAACGGTAGAGAAATATTTGAAAGATTAACAGGCATAAACCCAAATCTAAAGGTAATTTTTTCAAGTGGATATAGTTTAGAATCCCAGGCAGTAGAAAATATTAATTTAGGCTGCCTGGAATTTATTCAAAAACCTTTTGATATTAAAAAATTATCACAGAAAATAAGAGGGGTTTTAAGCTGTTTATAATTAAAAGATTTAATCTAAAATAGAGGTTACTTTTAAAAGGGATATGTAAATGGAGTGTTTTTTCAAACCAAAAGCAGTAGCTGTAATAGGGGCAACACCAAATAAAGCAAAGGGTGGTTATTCTATTTTAAAAAATTTGTCTTTAGGTTTTAAAGGAGGTATATATCCGGTTAATCCAAGGTACGATGAGATTGAAAATATCAAATGCTACTCTTCAGTAGCAGATATAAAAAAACCGGTAGACCTTGCTATAATATTTATTCCAGCACGTTTTGTCCCTGCTGTGGTGGAAGCGTGTGCAGATAATAATATTTCCGGAGTAATTATAGAGTCTGGAGGGTTTGCAGAGTCAGGTGCAGAAGGAAAGGCTTTCCAAAAAGAGCTTGTCAGGATAGCGTCTACGAAAAAAATACGTATTTGGGGCCCAAATTGTATTGGTCTGGTAGATGCAGTAAATAAAAATGTTTTTTCATTTGCATCTCCTGTTATGTGGAAAGTAGGACTTGCTCCTGGAAATGTCTCCTTAATTGTTCAAAGTGGAATGCTTGCAGGCGGTTTTTTGCTTGACACCATAAGTCATGGAACTATGGGAATCAGCAAAGTGTGTTCCATAGGCAATAAATCAGATGTTGATGAGTGTGACCTTTTGGAATATATGCTTGATGACAAAGATACAAAGGCTATTGGACTCTACCTTGAATCAATTTCTGATGGAGCCAGATTTTTAAACTTATGCCGGAGGTCAAAAAAGCCCATAGTTGTTGTAAAGGGTGGTAAAAGCAAACAGGGTGCCCAGGCTGCCATGAGTCACACAGCAAGCCTTGCAGGAAACAGAGCAGTTATAAAGAGTACCCTGGCATCAGCTGGTGTAATAGAGACCAAAGATTTTAAGCAGATGATGGATTATTGCAGGGCTCTTGCGATTTATTCGAAACTTCCTGAAAGTTTTACAGGGAAAATTGCTGTTTTAACATACAGCGGTGGAGCAGGAATTGTTTCCACTGATTACATAGAAGAGATGGGGCTTACTCTTGCTGAATTTCAAAATGAAACAATCAGCCGGCTTAAAACAGTTTTTCCGGACTGGATGCCTGCATCAAACCCTGTGGACCTTTGGCCGGCAGTTGAGCAAAATGGACCCGCTAAGACTTTTGAAGTGGCAATTGATGCTGTTTGTCAAGATCCAGGTGTTGAAGCAATTTTGCTCCATGCTTCAACGGGAAATGCAGTAATGGATCTTGATATGAAAAAAATGTCGGAAAAAGTTAAAAAATCAGGCAGGCTTATGTTCTGCTGGCTGCTTGGAACTATTGATGCTGCAAAAAGGTTTCATATAGATACCCAGAAACATGGTGTTCCTGTGTATCGTGAACTTTACAGGTCAGTTGAGTGTATTAATGGGGTATTTTCAAGGCATAAATATATAAAAGATATAAAAGAGTATGAAAAACATACATATCCAGGTAAAATCCCCGAAAATCTTCTGGCTGGTAAAACATATGAGTCCCTGATTTTTGACGAATTTGATTCAAAGGCTGTTTTAAAAAAATGTAATATAAAAACAGTTGAAGAAGAGATCGTATTATCAGGGCAGGGTGCAGAGGAGAGTGCGAATAAAATCGGATTTCCCGTTGTCTTAAAGGGATTAATTAAAGGTTCTGCCCATAAAACAGAAAAAGGTCTTGTTCGTTTAAACATTGGTACCGGTGAAAATGCTAAGTTAAATTTTGCTGAACTTCAAAAGGGTGTTGGAGCAAACGGGAAAATTATTGTTCAGAAACAATTAAAAGACGGTCTTGAACTTATTATTGGTTTTTTTCGTGATCCTCAGTTTGGTCCCTGTGTGATGTTTGGTTTAGGAGGCGTTTTTGCAGAAATAATTGAAGATGTTGAATTTGCCACAGCACCTTTGAGCATGGGTTCTGCCTTGCATTTGATAAGCCGGATAAAATCTGAGAAGCTGTTAAATGGTTTCAGAGGAGCAAAGAAGTTAGATAGGAATGAAATGGCTAAAATACTTGTATCCTTAGGTAACCTGGGATGCTGTTACTCTACAATAAAGGAGATAGATATAAATCCTTTAATAGTAACAGATGGAATACCCATAGTAGTTGATGCAAACATTATTTTTCAACAGACCGTTGAAAAATAAAAAAAAGATTACAAAAAGCAGACTGATTTATTTTGTAAATAAGTCTGCTTTTTGTAATTATTCTGATTTCAGAACAGATAAAAAAGCAGACTGTGGGATTAAAACCTTGCCTACAATTTTCATTCTTTTTTTACCTTTTTTCTGTTTTTCAAGAAGTTTTCTTTTTCTTGAAATATCTCCGCCGTAACATTTTGCAGTTACATCTTTTCTGAATGCAGATATAGTTTGTCTGGTTATTATTTTAGCACCTATTGCTCCCTGGATGGCAATTTTAAACATCTGTCTTGGGATTTCATCTTTTAACTTTTCACAGGCATATTTTGCCCTGGAAACAGCCATATTTTTATGAACCAGCTGGGATAAAGCATCCACTCTTTCACTATTTATTAAGATATCCACTTTGACAAGATCTGTTTCTCTGTAATCCAGTGTAATATAATCAAAAGATCCATACCCCTGGGTAATACTCTTTAGTTTATCGTAAAAATCATAAACAATTTCAGCTAATGGCAACTCAAAAAAAATCTCAATACGTTTATTGGTTAGATACTGATAGTTTGAGTTTGTTCCTCTTCTTTCTACGCAAAGTTTCATTATAGCCCCCATGTATTTGTCAGGAACAATAATTGAGGCCTTTATATAAGGTTCTTTTGTGATATCTATACTGCCCGGGTCAGGATATAGAGCAGGGTTATCTATCATTAATTTTGTGGAATCAGTTAAAAAAACTTCATACTGAACAGAAGGAGCTGTAAGAATCAGGGAGAGGCCATATTCACGTTCCAGTCTTTCCTGGACAACTTCAAGGTGCAAAAGGCCTAAGAAACCGCATCTGAAACCAAATCCCAATGCAGCAGATGAATCTTTTTCAAAAATCAGCGATGCATCGTTTAATTTTAACTTTTCAATGGCCCGTACAAGGTCAGGATATTCATCGGAAGAAATAGGATAAATAGATGAAAATACAACTGGTTTTGCCTCAATAAATCCTTCAAGGGGTTTATCACAAGGTGTGTTTTTCTGTGTTACTGTGTCTCCGCATTTGGTGTCGCTAACTGTTTTTATGCCGGCAATAATATATCCTACCTCACCTGCTGAAAGTTTTTTTTTAGGGATACGTGTTATTTGAAATATACCGGTTTCTTCTACTTTGTAGTTAACATTATTTGACATAAAAACAATAGAATCACCTGGTTTTATTTCACCTTGAAAAATGCGTAAATGAATAATTGTTCCTCTGTATGAATCATAATTGGAATCAAAAATCAGAGCTTTAAGGGGAAGGCTTGAATCTCCTTCTGGAGCCGGAAGATTTTTCACAGCATTTTCAAGAACATTGTTTATTCCGATGCCTTCTTTGGCTGAAATTAGAAGAGCTGAGTCAGGATCAAGACCAAGGTCTTCTTTTATCTGTGTTTTAACCCAGTCTATATCAGCAGAAGGCAGATCAATTTTGTTAATTATAGGTATTATTTCAAGGTCATGCTCTATGGCAAGATACATATTTGCTATGGTTTGAGCTTCAACCCCCTGGCTTGCATCAACTATAAGAAAAGCTCCTTCACAGGAAGCAAGAGCTCTTGAAACTTCATATGAAAAATCCACATGACCTGGTGTATCTATAAGGTTTAAAATATAATTTTTATTATCTTTTGCTGTATATGGAAGGCATACGGACTGGCTTTTTATGGTTATTCCTCTTTCCCGTTCAATATCCATTGAGTCTAAAATCTGGTCTTTAAAATTCCGTGTAGAAACAATGTTTGTTGCCTGTATTAGTCTGTCTGATAAAGTGGACTTTCCATGATCTATATGGGCTATTATACTAAAATTACGGATATTATTTTTCATTTTTTTACTATCTATTCTTTAATTTAGAAATTTATATGAAAAAACGTAAAATAATACGTCTTTTTCATGATTTTTTGTGGGCAAACCTGGATGAAAAATCTTTGATCCGCCTCATGACCGTTAGTTAAGAGCTTTTTTGAAAATTGCAATATAGTTTTTTTAAATTTAATAGAAAAATATGCACCTATTGACATAAATAATATTTGTTATTATTATTCTTAAATATTATCTAATTGTGTCAGGTAATGAAATATAATGCAAATGTTACTTATGAGCAAGTATAATGAATGAAATAAATAAATATATGAACCATATACTTATTGTGGATGATGATTTAGGTATTGTAACAGCTTTAAAAGAGTTTCTGTATTTGTCAGGTTATTATGTCTCTGTTGCTTTAAGTGGAGAGGAAGCAATCAAAATACTTAAAAAGCAGGATGTTACTGTAGTTATTACAGATATTTTAATGCCAGGCATGGATGGTCTTGAGCTTACTGATATTATAAAAAAAGATTTCAAAGCCTGTGTTATAGTAATGACAGCTTTTTGTGAAGATTATAACTATGTAGATGTTATTAGTAAGGGTGCTTCTGACTTTATTTTCAAACCCATACGTTTTGATGAGCTTCTTTTAAGATTAAAACGGGTTTTAAATGAAATTCAGCAGGATAAAACCCAGCTGAAAATGATAAGAACATTAAAAAGACTTGCCATAACAGATGGTTTGACCGGTCTGTATAACTCCCGGCACTTTTACGAACAGTTAAAAAAGGAAATAGATCGTACAAAGCGTTACAGGCATGCATTGTCATTATTGTTATTAGATATTGACCATTTTAAAAATTACAATGACTCCTATGGACATTTAGAAGGAGACAGGGTTCTTGTTATTTTATGTGAAACAATAATAAAAAGTTTAAGAAAAATGGACACGGCATATCGTTATGGTGGAGAAGAATTTACAGTTATTCTTCCTGAAACAAGCCGGAAAGAAGCTTTTGTTGTAGCAGAAAGAATCAGGGAGAGTTTAAAAAGTACAAACTTTGAACCTGTTTCCGGAGTTTCTTGTAAAATTACCATCAGTATTGGAATTACAGAGTATATTTTAGAAGAGGATTCGTCTGTGTTGGTAAAAAGAGCAGATGAAGCCATGTATAGATCTAAAGAGAATGGACGTAATACCATTTCAGTTTTATAAGTTCTAAACAATCTTTTTTCTAAAG
>JASFBI010000210.1 GCA_030149595.1 Desulfobacterales bacterium | reverse complement strand
CAAAACAAAAAAAATATTACTTTAACATACCTGTTTTCTGTAAAATGAAAAAATTGCTTCTGCAAGTATCAGGTCTTCTGGTGTGGTTATTTTAATGTTCAACTGACTGCCTGTTGCTATTTTAACATTAAACCCCAACCATTCTAAAAGTGAAGCATCATCCGTGCCAAGAAAACCTAACTCCCTTGCTTCTTCATGTGCATTTTTTATTATATGATATTGAAAGGATTGCGGTGTTTGTGCTATATAAAGATTTTTTCTGTCAATTGTTTTTTCTATAAAACAGTCACTTTTAACTTTTTTTATTGTATCAAAAGCTGAAACAGCTAAGATACACGAACCATATTGTGCAGCTTTATCTATGGTCTTTATTATTTGCTCATTTGTAACAAAGGGTCTTACACCATCATGAATTACAACTATATTTTTATCAGCATCAGATATCTGGGTGAGAGCATTATACACAGAGTCCTGGCGTCTTACTCCGCCTGCAACAAGTCTTACCCTGTCTGTAAAACCATAGAAATCTAAAATTTTTACTTTGCAATAATCCATATCTTTTTCAGGAACCACAAGGTAAATATTTTTTATTCTAACACATGATGCAAAAATACGTAATGTATGAACAATTATTGGACAACCTTTTAATATAAGGTATTGTTTGGCAATGGATGTTTCCATTCTGGTGCCTTTACCACAGGCAAGTATAACAGCAGAAGCCATAATATTAAATTTTTATATTTTGATTATTTATGAAAACAGCAGATTTTATTTTAAATATGCAAGCTCTTTGGGAAGAGAAATACCTTTCCCAAATGTATCTTCGCCGTAATTTACACTGGCTAAAACTTCTATGTCTTTTAATGCTCTTTTGTCACCAATAAAAACAACTTCCTCTATGCCTTCTTTCTGAATAAGCCCTCCTGCCCACTGGATATCTAAAACACTGCTTGCATCAAATTCTCTTTGATCACCTACAAGCAATTGCACATCTCCTCCGTAATACCTGACTATTTTTGCAACAAGAAGGCTTGGTCTACTGTGGAATCCAAGCTTAACAGGAATTCCTACTTTAACAGATGCTCTTTTAATATTTTCATTTAGTATTTCACTGGCTAACTCTTTTCCTAAAGTTAAATAGTGACAGGCATAGTACAAACCAAAATTGATAGTTCTGTCTAACAGCTCTTCCTGATCAACAATTGAAGATAACTGGTTTTTAACCTTTTTATATATGTTTTTATAACCTCTTTCAAGAAGATGACGCTCATAAAAATGAAGCAGCCTGCCAACAATTTGCAAAAGATGAAAAACAACTGAAAAATAACTTCTAAGCTGTTTAAGTTTCCTGTTACCAAATTTAAAACCACCATGAATAACATATGTATCAAAGGATGATTGTAAATTATGAACCATCATCTCAAATTTTCTTATGGAAACTTCATTAACAACATCAGGTATAAGTGTTTTTAATCTTTTATGATCATATTTTTCATAAATAATAAACTCTTCAAAATCAGTAGCCAATGATAAAAACTGACTGGATATATTTACTATATTTTTTGCCTGCTGATCTTTATCTTCATCATCTATATCATATGGCAGGGTATCATTTGTAAGTACACTGGGGAAAAAATTACTTTCGTATGTTTTTTCAGGCATCTCTATATTTAAATTTTCAGCCTCTTTTATTATGATATGTGCAGCTTTAACCAGGGTTCTATTAAGAAACCCCAGAGTTTTTTCACCTTGCTTTTGAAACTCTTCTATATCAGGCAGATCATAAAAAACAAGCCTGTTTAAAATATGTTTTTGCGTATAACCACCAAGACTCAAATGCCTTACTGTTGCAGCTAATTCACGATAATAATACCATGTTTTATTATTTTTTGCTCCATGAAAATCTAAAAAATCTTCTAACAGCTGTGAAGATGCAATGAGTCTTAAATACACCTTTTTAGTAAAATTATCTTTATGGGTATACTTTAATATATATAAACAGGCTTTTAAATAATCAAAAGAACTAATATGACAATTTCCAGTGAAGGTTTTTCCTGACAAATTTTCTTGCATCTTCTTTTTCCTGGCATATTACATGTGACATTTTTTATAAATTTTTTCGGCAAATTCTGCATCAAATTTTAAATATCCTGCATAATCGCAGATCACAATAAAGCATAAAAGTCTCGTTGCCGCGTTCAAACAATTTGGTGGACTTTCATATAACATACATGGCAGATTTATCTGCCACAACAAAAATAGAAACTCTCATGATTACGGTTTGTTGGACAGAGTTTCATATAAAACACAAAAAAACAAGCGTATATTAAAAAAAGGTTAAAGCTGCTCATAAGCCGAATTCTGTTCCTGACAGTTTTTTTACATTTTATGCCAGGTGACGATCATTCATCTAGGATGCCTGTTACCAGACATCTCATGCGATCTACCCGGAAGCCTGAACGAGCAGTTCATTCTTTTACGCTCCCCTATTTGATCTTGCACCGGGTGGGGTTTACAAAGCTTTCCCGGTCACCCGGAAAACTGGTGCGCTCTTACCGCACCGTTTCACCCTTACCTTAAAAAAAACAAGGCGGTATACTTTCTGCTGCACTTTCCTTCACGTTACCGCGACTTCACGTTATGAAGCACCCTGCTCTGTGGTGTTCGGACTTTCCTCTTATAAATAAATACAAGCGACCGTCTAAACAACTTCAACCTTTTTTTTATATTATTAATATTTTATAGATAATCAATCTTTTTTCCAATAAATAATTCTATAGCAATAGGGACAAAAGGTCAATGTGTCTCTATCTCTTTGGAGTTCATTATACATCTGAGGTGGAATATTCAAATCACATCCTGTACACATAGAATTAACTACCCTTGCCAGAGCATAATTACCCTTTAGTTTAGTTATTTTATAATACATCTCAAGAAGATCCGGTTTAATATCTTTTGAAATTTCACCGCAATTACTGCTTAATATTTCACTTTCTTTGATATTGCTATCCTGTTCTGACTCAATCTGTTTTTTTTTAGATTTTATCTGGTGTTTAAATCCTGTAAATTCAATTTTTAAACACTTTATATTTTTTTCATATTTCTCAATCTTATCAAGAATATCAAGTATAATATCTTCACTTTTTATGTTTTTTTCTTTTAAATCTTCCACAGATTTTAATACTGCTTCATACTCTTTATTTGTTTTAACATAAATAAGCTTTTCTCTGTTTTTTTCAATATTATTGAGATTATCATCAAGTTCTGCCTCTTCTGCCCTGTATTCTTTATTTAAATCAGAAGCTTCTTTCTCTTTTTCTGCTATTTTATTTTCAAATTCTAAAAGGCTGTTTTCAAGTTCATTTATTTGTTCAGGAATATTTTCCAAACTTTTCTTTATCTCTATAAGTTTTAATTCGTTTTCCTGTAACTTCACTAAACTTAGAATCTGATCTAAATCTGCAGACACCATAAACTATATTCCATTCTAATTAAAAAGTTCCGACAAATATTTATTTTATATTATTAGTAGTATGGATTATAAAGAAATGTAAAGCATAATCCTAAAAGATGCTCCTCTCTTTTTATAATCTGACAATTACAATACTCTTATCAAACTATTGTAAAAGGATCTTTTTCTGTATTACAAGGTATAATGTTAACTTTAAAACCGCTTTTAATTACAATTTCATTTAATTTCTGGCTAAGATGTTCGATAAAAAACTGCTCAGAATTAAAATGTCCTATATCTATAACCCCTGCTCTGTTTTCAAGAATATTTTGGGCATCATGATATTTAATATCACCACTTATATATACGTCAGCCTCTGATTTAATAAAATCTTTTGTAAGAGATGAGCCGCTTCCAGTACAAACAACCACAGAAAAAACAGGCATTTTGGGATCTCCAGATATTTTAATGTGACTTAAGCCGAATTTTTCTTTAATTATCCGGGCAAATGTATTAAAATCTGTTTTTTCCTCAAGATTACCAATCCGTCCTATACCATGAGACCCATTACCAGATAATAACAAAAGATAGACATCATAAGCTATGACCTCGTAAGGGTGTACTTTTTTAATTTCATCTATCAGATAATTTAAATCATCTAAATTTACAAGTACCTCTATCCTTATCTCGTCTGCATGCTCTATTTTACCAGCACTCCCTTGAAATGGCTTTGCAGATAGGTTAGGTTTATAAGTTCCAACACCTCTATTTCGAAATGTACAATTAGAATAATTTTCAATTTCCACTCCATTGGTACTAAATATTGCAGATAAAACTTTTTTTTCAAACTGTATCGGGACATAAACAACAAATTTGGCTCTTCTGTTTTCTGATGGTATTAAAGGTTTCATATCTTTAAGGCCAATTTTTTGACCAAAAATGTCATTTAAACCACCTGATCCCTTATCAACATTTGTATGTGCTGAATATATGGATAAGTCCAACGATGCTGCCATTTTTATAACAGAACCTGCGGAAGTATTATAATCTATTACTTTTAACTGTTCCATCAATAAAGGATGATGGGTAATAAGCAGATCAATATCCAGAGTTTTACAGGATTTAACAACAGACATTAATGGGTCTAAGGCAATTAATATATTATGAACATCTTTTTTTTTACTGCCTGTCTGCAACCCACTGTTATCCCATTTCTCAGAAAGGGATAGAGGATATAACTGCTCTATAATATTAATTATATCTGAAACTTTTGGAATAACCAAATTTCCAATCCTTCTAATTTATCTGTTTTTTTTGTTCAATTAGCAGGTTAATAGATATTCTATCAGAAATTATTTCTGAAA
>JASFBI010000209.1 GCA_030149595.1 Desulfobacterales bacterium | reverse complement strand
AGAAAAGTATTAATAACAATTAAAATAAAGTCCAATCTACCTCAGATCTGTTTTTAACAACAGATACAATATGATCATGAAAAAAAAAATGCTCAACCAGCCATTTCTTGCCTCTGTAAAGTAAAATTATCTTCCTGTCATTAACTATCTTAAGCACGCAACATCTTAAAAGATCTTTAATACCTGTTCCTTCAGCTTTTAGCACAGCTTCCTTAGCTGTCCAGTAACGAAAAAAAGCAGTTGCCTTACAAATATCATCAACGAGTTTCCACTCTTCATTACTTGCCACCTTTTTATACATGGGTTTTACTGGTAAATATATTTTTTCAATATCTATTCCTATCTTAGAAGAAGAAACAATACCTGCTACATACTCAGGTTTATGAGATAATGACCAGAAAAAATTCTTTACTAAAAGAGGAACGCCTGACTTATCCTTTAAAAGATCATCTGCAAAAATTTCAACTCCGGTTTTATCAGCTGATATAACAACAGACTGTCTTGCTAACCAGCTTAAATAAACCACAAACTCTCTCATGTGCGTAAATTCTTTTTTGGTTTTAACCACAGGAATTATTACAGGTTTTAAACTTTCCAGCAAAATAACTACCTTTTAAAATAAATTTTATTTACCACCCTGTTTTATATGTAAAATCTCGTTATAGATCATTTTTTTTGGAAGACCATATTTTTCAGATATTTTACCGGCAAGAGTTGAAGTTTTACATACGCATTCTGACAAATGGTTTATAATATCATTTTTTACATCCTGATTTATTTCTGTTAAAATTGTCTCTTTTTTCCCTGCTAAAACAAGTGTACATTCACCTTTTACAGCTTTTTTCCTCTCCAGTATATTTATAACTTCAGACAATGAACCCCTTATAAACTCTTCGTAAGGTTTTGTAATTTCCCTTGCGATTACACAATCTCTATTTTCCATAACCATATAAATTTCAGAAACAAGCCTTAAAATACGCTTTGGAGATTCATAAAAAACTAAGGTACGGGTTTCATTAGATAGTTCTTTAAGCTGCGCTATCCTTTTATTAGCTTTTTTTGATACAAACCCCTTAAATATAAATGAATCAGTAGCAATGCCTGATATTGATAAAGCAGCAATCGCCGCAGATACCCCGGGTATTGGAACTACCGGAATATTTTTTTTTACAGCCATATTTACCAATTTGTAACCAGGGTCTGAAATAGAAGGTGTTCCTGCATCAGAAACCAAAGCAATTAAACCCCCTTTTTTGAGCATTAGAATAATTTCTTTTGATCTCTCTTCTTCATTGTGCTGATGGAGGGATATTAATTTTGCTTTTATATTTAAATGAGACAACAGCAAGCCTGTGTTCCTGGTATCTTCTGCTGCAATAAGATCAACACTGGAAAGTATTTTTACAGCTCTATATGTTATATCATCAAAATTACCAATTGGTGTTGCTACTACAAATAACTTACCCATAATTATCTTATACTATTGGACTAATCCAAATGCGTTTTTGATTATATTTATCTTTTTTTCATTATTTATTACAGAAACCAGAACTACATCAAATCTTGCTTTAGAATTAATATTGTTTGTGGATTTCAGATAATAGAGCGCTGCTTTACAGATCTTCTTTTGCTTCTTATGGTTAACCGAATATTTTGCATTTCCAAAAGAATTAGTACGCCTGGTTTTAACCTCAATAAATACTATATAATCATTTTCTCTGCCTATTATATCTATCTCTCCAGACTTTGTACGGAAATTGGTCTCTATGATTTTATAACCAGCTTTCTTAAGCTCCTGCACAGCATGTTTTTCTCCGGAATTACCTAATTTTTGACTATTATTTAACATGCTCTTTTACACCTTTAAAACTCAACCTGTGTATGGGACAGTAACCATATTTTTTTATAGCTTCTTTATGAATTTTGGTAGGGTATCCCTTGTGCTTTATAAATCCATAAGATGGATAATCATCATGATAACGTATCATCAACCTGTCTCTTGTTACTTTGGCAATAATTGAAGCTGCGGCTATAGAAATGCTGAGAGAATCACCACGAACAATGGTTTTTTGAGGAAGGTTATAATAAATTTTAAATTTTCCATCTATTAATAAATAATCGGGCTGGGGCAGAAGATTATCAACAGCAATAGACATGGAAAGAAGAGATGCCTGGAGAATATTGATCCTGTCAATTTCAACAGGATCGACTATTCCTATTCCAATTCCAAGAGAATACTCATAAATTTTATAATACAAATATTCTCTTTTTTTGGGAGATATCTTTTTTGAATCAAAAATCCCAAATTCAGGTAGCAAAGAAGGTAAAATAACAGCAGCTGAAACAACAGGTCCTGCAAGGGGACCTCTTCCTGCCTCATCTACTCCGGCAATACGATGATACCCCTCCATACAAAGCTGCTTTTCAAATGACCACATTAAAGCTCCGAAAATAGATAAAACCACCTCATTTATGCTGTTTTTTGACACTGCACATTATAACAAAACACAGATAAACAAGTAAGATTTATATGAAACTTCGTCCAACAGACCGTAATCATGAGAGTTTCAATTTACGTTGTGGCAGATAAACCTGCCATGTATGTTATATAATATTTATTTCTGCACTCTTAATGTTCACTGTTAAAAAAACCTAATTTATTCTGCGCTCTTTTATTCTTGCAGCTTTCCCTTTTAGATTACGTAAATAATAAATTTTGGATCTTCTTACCTTGCCTCTTGTAACAACTTCAATGCTGTCTATTATAGGTGAGTGAAGTAAAAAAATACGTTCAACACCAATTCCATAAGAAACTTTTCTTACAGTAAAAGATGCTCTTATACCGCCTTTACGTTTGCTTATTACAACACCTTTAAATGTTTGAATTCTGTCTTTCTCACCTTCTTTGATCCTTACATTTACCTTAATTGTATCACCCGCAGTAAAATCAGGCATATCAAGCCGCATCTGGTTTTTTTCAATCTGTTCAATAATATTCATAATAGTTCTCCATAAGCCATATTCAAAACTGCTTTTTGCCTTGAACCTGTCAAGATTATTTAAAACAAGTCAGATATGGCGACAATCTATAATTTTACTTTCCAATTTATATATTATTTCTGCCTAAAAGCCGGTCTAAAATTATACTTACTGCCGACCTTACAGAAAGATGATTATATTCTGTATTTCCCAAAATAGGTTCCAGCATAAAATCAGCTTTTTCTATTATAGTATTTGAAAGCCCCCAGGCTGTCCCAAAAATCAAGAGACATGATGTCCCTATTTTAATCTTGTTATTCAACTGCTTATAATCAAGGTTATTAAAACCTCTTTTTGCACTGGTGACAATGGTTCCGGAGACTCTCCTGAATTTTCTTTAATCCGGTACAGTACATCATCTAATGTATCACAAACATCTACAAGTTCTAAAGCCTCACTTCTTTTAGGATTATACTTTGCTCCAAAACCATCCCTCCAGTGGGAAAGAATTTTATTAACCAGCTCTTTCTGATCTTTTAAAGGGGTTATAACATAAAATTTTTTTACTCCGTATGTTTTTACCGCCCTTGCTATATCATGTAAATCCAGATTTGTAACAGCTGACGCAACTTTTTCGCCATTTTTATTCACAACAGGATAATGAACTAGTGCCAGATACAGATTGCTATTTGACTGTTTTTTCAATATTACGGCACCATTTCCTTAAAATATCTTTTTCCTGGTCTGTCAGCTTCTTTTTTATAAGAAGGTCAGGCCGCTTTGAAAAAGTCCTGATCAATGAAGCTTCAACCCTCCAATTCTCTATTTCTTTGTGATTTCCTGATAACAATACATCAGGAACATCATTCCCCCCGTAACTTGCGGGCCTTGTATATTGAGGATGCTCCAGAAGGCCATCACAAAATGATTCCTTTAATGCAGACTCAGCACCTCCTAATACCCCTGGAATAAGCCTAACTACAGCATCTATTACTGTCATTGCTGCAAGTTCTCCACCGGTTAAAATAAAATCACCAATGGAAATCTCAAAATCAACATACTTCTCACACACCCGCTCATCAACTCCTTCATATCTTCCACAAATAAAAATTAAACCTTTATATGAAGAAGCAAGGCTTTTTGCCATGCTATGATCAAATTGTCTTCCCGCAGGTGTCATTAAAACAACTTTTGATTCCGGCAGTTTCTTTTTACAAGCCTCTATGGCATCTGATATTGGTTCCGGCTTCATTACCATGCCACATCCACCACCATATGGACGGTCATCAGCGTTTTTATGTTTTCCCTTGGCAAAATCCCTTATATTTACAGTTTCTGCTAAAATAATTTTTTTTCCAACAGCTCTCTTTACGATTCCATTATCAAAGAGAGCATTAACCATTTCCGGAAACAGAGATAAAACTATAAAGTTCATGTGACTACATCAAACAAATCATAATCCTTCCAAAAGGTTAACAGTCATAGTCTTTTTTTCTATGTCAATAGATTTTACAACAGACTCTATTGCAGGAATTAAAATCTCATTACCGTCTTTACTATCTTTTACTTCATAAACATCACTGCTTCCTGTAGGTATAATTGATTTAACCTTGCCTATAGATTCCCCTTCTTCAGTATATACATCAAGACAAATTATTTGAAACCAGTAATAATCATCCGCGTCCAGCTAAGGAAGCATGCTTTTTTCAATCAAAATTTAAGCATCTAACAGCAGTTCCGCATCATTTCTGGCTAAAATAACTTCAAATACAAGCAACAAGCATTTATTAGGGGGCTAAATCCGTAAAATCCGGTAATATTATTAAATACCAACTGCGC
>JASFBI010000208.1 GCA_030149595.1 Desulfobacterales bacterium | reverse complement strand
TTTATTTTTTAACGCAGAAATTGGACAAAGTAGTGTTTTGTAACAGCCTGTCGAATTTATGATCAATTTATGATCTGTTTTATATGGCATGAAACTGGTCCCATGGCTGTTGAGATTACAGATTATCATTAATGTATTATAACTATAAGGAGTTTTGAATGATACGAATACCAACACATAGAACACCAACCCATCCCGGTGAGATGTTACTGGAAGAATTTTTAAAGCCAATGGGGTTAACCCAAAAATATATAGCGAATGCTATTAATGTACCTTATCAAAGAATAAATGAAATTATCAATGGTCGGCGTGGCATTACCCCAAGTACTGCATTAAGACTTGCTAAGGTTTTTGGCGTTTCCCCTTGAAGCATATTGTGGTAAATAACTCCAGTGTTCAACAATAGACAAAACACGACTTATAAAAAAGCTTGGCTCTATTAATCAGGGTACGCAGTTAGAGGTAATTTCTGTTTTAAAACGACTATTTGTATTTTAAGATTACCTTAAGGTCTCATGATTACGATCTGTTGGACAGAGTTTCATATAACATACAAGGCAGAATTATCTGCCACAACGAAAATTGAAACTCTCATGATTACGATCTGCTGGACAGAGTTTCATATAAACAGATCTGATTTTGTTTTAAGCCACTCTTCAAGAATCAAAAGACCTTGTTTTGTTGAAATTTCCGGTGTATACCCAAGATCTTTTTTTGCGGCACTTATGTCAAACCAGTGGGCTGTGGCAAGTTCTTTTGCTACAAAACGTGTTATTTGAGGTTCTTTTTGTATTTTAAAAATTTTGTAAATTAATTCAAAAATTGCACCTGCAAACCATGCAGCAGGATAGGGGATTGTTTTTGTAACTGGTTTTAGTCTGCCTGCCTTCAAGATATTGTTTATCATTTCCCACATATAGATTGGTTGGTCCTGACTGATGAAATAGGTTTTTCCTGATAAAGCCTGGTTTTCATCAAGTTTTTTGATGCCAGAATATGTGCCTGTGCTGCATTGTCTATGTAAATTGTATCAACCAGTTTATCTTTTTTGCCTATTTTAATTAACTTGTCAGCTCTTTGGATTATTCTGGGGATAAGATGATTATCTTTGGGTCCCCAAATGAGATGAGGTCTTAATGATATTGTTTTGAGTGCATCACACGATGCTTTTATAACCAGTTTTTCAGCAAGAGATTTGGTTTTTGAGTAGTGAGAATGAAATTTTAACGGATACGCGGCAGATTCATTAACTCCCTCCATGTCTTTTCCGTTAAATATAACACTTGGCGAGCTTGTATAAATTAGTTTTGAAACACTGTTTTTCAGGCACGCTGAAATAACGTTTTTTGTACCAAGTGTATTTGTCCTGTAATATGAGTTATAGCTACCCCATACACCCGGTTTTGCAGCCACATGAAAGACAGTATCCATATCAGACACTGAATGCAAAATAGAGTTGTAATCTGTGATATCTCCTTTAATCTCGCGAACATTTAAATTTTTGAGTTTAGGATAATGGTTTCTTGAAAAACTTGTTACAGTTTTGTTTGCCTTAACAAGTTTTTTTATAATAGCGTATCCTAAAAAACCGCCGCCACCGGTAACGAGAATATTTTCTTTTTTATTGTTATCCATTTTGCCTGTTTTTTTAAGATAAAAAAATTTATTTATGTGGAAATATTATCTGTTTCTTTGCGAAGAATTATGGCACATCTGCATGGAATGTACAGACTTAAATAGTGTAGAGAGTGTTTTTTAGATTTTTTAGTAAAACTAAAATGTGTCTGGTTTGAATTTAGCCTGTTAAAACCTCCAAACTGTTTTTCATCACTGTTCATGATCATTGTATATTTTCCAGGGGGTGCTTTAAACATGTAGTCTGTATAGGAATTTTCCCAGTGAAAGTTAAAAACAAATAAAAGGTTTGCCCTCATAAAAATGATAATTTTATTATCATTATGTTCATATATAAGATCAGGTGTTCCTTGTGAAAAAAGAGAATATTTTTTTGCTGTTTCTATCATTTTTTCGTCAAAATTTTTGAGAAATTTGTATTTTAATATTGGATCAGTGGAAAGATTCCACTGTCTTTTTGTGTATTTGTAAGACCAGTTGTTTTCTTTTCGCGGAAAATCAATCCATTCGGGATGTCCGAATTCATTACCCATAAAGTTAAGGTACCCGTTTCCAGCAGAAGACATTGTAATTAAGCGGATCATTTTATGCAGTGCAAGCCCGCGGTCAGTTTTAATATTTTCATCGGTAACTTTCATATGTGTATACATGTCAGTACCTATAAGGCGAAATATTAATGTCTGGTCTCCCACAAGAGCCTGGTCATGACACTCTGCATAACTTATTGTTTTTTCATCAGGGCGCCTGTTGGTTAATTCATGCCAGAGATGTGAAATTGGCCAGTCTTCATCTTTTATATCTTTAATAAGTTTAATCCAGAAATCAGGAATACCCATGGAAAATCTGTAATCAAAACCGATTCCGCCTTTGTCAGCCGAAAGAGCAAGACCCGGCATTCCGCTTATATCTTCTGCTATGGTAATATTATCAGGGTTTATACTGTGAATCAGATAATTTGCAAGAGATAGATACACAAGAGCATCTTCATCTACACTGTTATTAAAATAATCATCATATGAGGTAAAAGCTTTTCCCAGCCCTCTGTGATGATAAAGCATGCTTGTAACCCCGTCAAATCGAAATCCGTCAATATGAAATTCATCAAGCCAGTATTTTAAATTTGAAAGTAAAAAGTGAAGTACCTGGGGTTTTTCATAGTCAAAACATTTAGATCCCCATGCAGGGTGACTGCCTCGCAGACCTTCATGAAAATATTGAAAAGGTGTGCCGTCAAAGAGTGCAAGCCCTTCGTTAACATTTGACACTGCGTGGGAATGGATAATATCTATTAATACTATCAATCCAAGTCCATGGGCAGTATCTATCAGCTCTTTTAAATCATCGGGGGTGCCAAATCGTGAAGACGGGGCAAAAAAGCTTGAAACCTGATATCCAAATGATCCGTAATAGGGATGCTCCTGTATAGCCATAAGCTCAATTGCACTGTATCCTGCACTGACAATTTTCGGTAAGATATTTTTAGTGAATTCTTTGTATGTTCCAACCCTTTCATCTGATTGTGCCATGCCTATGTGGGTTTCATATATAAAAAGTTCATTTTTTCTAATTTTTGGCTTTTTATTTTTCCATTTAAAATGTGTGGGCGGTGTCCATACCTGAGCTGAAAAAATATGGTTGTCTGGATCCTGATGTACATATTTTGCATATGAAGGGATTCTTTCCCCTTCTCCACCAGCCCATTTAATGTAGAGTTTATAATGATCTTTATGGTTTAACTCTTTTTTGTCTAAGTATATTTCCCACACACCATTTTTGTTTACTCTTTTGAGCTGGAATTTTTTTTCAGGTTTCCAGTTTGTCATTGTACCTGTTAAATAAACTTCCTGTGCATTTGGAGCCCACTCTCTGAAAACCCAGTGTGTTTTTTTAAAAAAAAGACCGAAATAGTTATGGCCTGAAGCAAAATCTGTCAGATTTTTGCTGTTCTTGGTGAGCATATAAGCGGTTTTTGCGATTTTTTTAAATCTTTCTGTTATTATTTTTTTATATGGTAAAAGGTATGGATCTTTTGATATAAGGGCTTTTGTATGATTATTTTTATAAAAGTTTTTCATTGGTTTATATTTGAGTTTGTATTGTTAAAAAAATGTGTCTTACTTTTCTTTACTTTTAAGTTACTATTTGAGATTATGTTATTTGTTTTTTTTTTAAAGATTTAAATTTTAGTAACATAAAAATCATATTTTTTCAAAATTAATAATAAAGAGCAGGTGAGAATGGTAAAAAAAGCACTTATAACAGGTGTAACTGGTCAGGACGGGGCATATCTTGCTGAGTTTTTGTTAAAAAAAGGGTATGAGGTGCATGGTATTAAAAGACGGTCATCTCTGTTTAATACAGAAAGAATAGATCATTTATACCAGGATCCCCATGAAAAAGAGAGGAGTTTTGTTCTTCATTATGGTGATCTTACTGACTCTTCAAATCTTATTAAAATTATACAGCAGGTTCAGCCTGATGAGGTTTATAACTTAGCAGCACAAAGTCATGTTGCTGTATCATTTGAATCTCCTGAATATACAGCAGATACAGATGCATTGGGAACTCTTCGTATCCTTGAAGGGATAAGACTGCTTGGGCTTGAAAAAAAAACCAGATTTTATCAGGCTTCAACATCGGAGCTTTATGGTAAGGTTCAGGAGACTCCCCAGACAGAGAAAACTCCCTTTTATCCAAGAAGTCCCTATGCTGCAGCAAAATTGTATGCATACTGGATAACAGTGAATTACAGGGAGGCATACGGTATATATGCCTGCAATGGAATTCTTTTTAATCATGAATCACCCATCCGGGGAGAAACATTTGTAACACGCAAAATAACAAGAGCTCTTGCAAGAATCAGCTTGGATCTTCAGGATTGTCTTTATCTTGGTAATCTTGATGCAAAAAGAGACTGGGGACATGCAAAGGATTATGTTAAAATGCAGTGGCTGATGCTTCAGCAGGATAAGCCTGAAGATTTTGTTATTGCAACAGGTGTTTCCCATTCTGTAAGAGATTTTGTGAATATAGCAGCAAGAGAACTTGGTATTGAAGTCTCTTGGAGAGGTTCAGGTATTTATGAAAAAGGATACGATATCAAGACAGGGAAAGTTATTGTTGCAGTAGATCCAAAATATTTCAGACCCACAGAAGTTGAAACTCTGCTTGGAGATCCTTCCAAAGCAC
>JASFBI010000207.1 GCA_030149595.1 Desulfobacterales bacterium | reverse complement strand
AAAATCCAGATCGGTCACATGGCTGCTTGTGGTAATTTGGGAAATATCTATCTGTTATCAATTGTTTTTAAAAATATTTTTATATCTTTTTCATTGTTGTAAAAATGTGGTGCCAGTCTGATTTTATCGTTTCTTAAAGAGACTATTATATTATTTTGTAAAAGATAGGTAAAGAAGTCGGAGGGGTTACCTTTTGGTGTAAATGTTAATATACCCGATCTGTTTTTTTGTTTTTTATAGAAATTTGTTTCAAATTTTCGGCTTTTTAATTCATCGAAGAGGATATTTTGCAATGAAAAAATTTTTTTACGTACATTGCAGGGTGTAACTTCATCAAGTAACTTAAGTGCTGCATCAAGGCCGAATATTCCTGGAAAATTTAAGGTTCCAGGTTCAAATATGGCAGCGTTTTTTTTAAGTTTAAAATCTATATTGAAATTTTCTTCATCTTCAACGCTTTTCCATCCAACAATAGGAGGTTTAATCATGGGCAGACTTTTTTCAGATACATATAAAAAACCGATTCCTAGTGGTCCCATAAGCCATTTGTGTGAAGCTGCTGATAGAAAATCGATGTTAAATTTTTTGACATCCATCGGGATAACTCCTAAACTCTGGATTGCATCTACACAAAAGAAAATCCCCTTTTCTTTGCAAAAGCTTCCTATGGAATCAAGGTCGGCCATATAACCTGTTGAATAATCAACAGAGCTTAGGGTTATCATTTTTGTTTTTGGATGTAGTTCTTTTTTTAAAATATCTATGTCTATTCTGCCTTTAATTCTATTTACATATTTAATGTTTACTCCTTTTGATTCTAAGTGCATCCAGGGATAAATATTTGATGGAAAATCAGGTACAGGCACCATAACAACATCATCTGGTTTCCATAAAAAGCCCGATGCAATAATAGACAGTCCGTGGGAAGTATTTTGAGTGAAAGCTATTTCATTGTTAGAGGCATTTAAAAATTTTGAAATATTTTTTTTTGTGTCTTCAACCTTACTCAGCCATTGAAAATAATGGTTGCTTGCGTGTTCTGAGTTTTTTGTATAAAAATCAGAGACAGCTTTTGATACGTTTAAGGAAACCGGTGAAATAGCAGCATGATTAAAAAAAACATATTTGTTGTTTATGGGGAAAAGATCTCTGTATTTATCAAAATTAACTTTTTCGTATTTCATCTATTTGCCTTATGCTAACTTTTTATGTTTAAAAAAAACAAAAAAAATGGTAGTGTAAAAAATAACTTAGAAACATTATTAATAATCTTACAGGATAATAATAAATATTATGGCTGTCATAAAAACTAAAGAACAATATGTGGAAAAAAGAAAATTACCAAGACGGAAATGTAAAAAAACAGTAGGCTATGCTACATATTATTCCAGTCATGCTGAGTATATTTATAATATTAATTCATGGGGAGTTTATATAGAAGCTGATGACCCTCCTGATGTAGATGATAATATTGTAATAACAATTCCTATTACTGAAAATAAAGATTTTATTAAAATAATAGGAAAAGTTGTGAGAAAAGACAGGCTCGGGTTTGGAGTGAAATTTGAAATAGGTATGTCTGACTCTGTTATAAACAATATAATAAAATAAATATTATAGTTTTATTTTTATTCAAACCACCTTTAAAGTTTATAAAGCACTTTTTTTATTCTCCATGTACCAGTTATAAGTTAATTTTAATCCTTCATTAAAAGAAAAATCAGGTATATAATTAATCTGCTTGCCTGCTTTTTTTATGTTTGACCATGATTTTTTTATGTCACCTGCTCTTTCTTCTTTGTATTCGGGATCTGCGTAAAACTTAGAAATATGGCTTATCTCTTTCCAAAGCTTGTTTATGCTGATATAATTTCCTAAACCAATGTTAAAAATATTTGATTTGGCAGATCCTGCTGCAAGGATATTTGCTTTTACCACATCCTTTACAAAAATAAAATCTCTAAGCTGATTTCCATCACCAAAAATAGCAGGTTGCTTTTTTTCAGTTGCTTTTTTTATAAACAGAGAGATAACTCCTGAATATGGAGAGCCTGGATCTTGTCTGGGGCCGTAAACATTAAAATATCTTAAACAAATAGTGTTAATTCCAAAAAGGTCTGAAAAATTTTTTGCATTAAGCTCTCCTGTATATTTCTGAACAGCATATGGTGAAAGGAGAGATATGGGACTGCTCTCTTCTGCAGGGAGTTTTTTAATATTACCGTATACTGCACTTGAGCTTGCAAGAACTACTGATTTTATACTGTTTTGTCTCGCTGCATCAAGTATATTTAGTGTTCCCATTATGTTTACCATAGCTGAATTTACAGGATCTTTAACGGATAAAGGGACAGAAACAACAGCAGCCTGATGAAAAATTGCATCACAGTTTTTAGATTCTTTTAAAATAAGATCTTTATCACAAATATTACCCTTAATAAATGTTATATTTTTTTTAATGTGGGATAGATTTTCCATGTGACCAGTTGAAAGATTGTCTATTACAACAACATGGCAATCAAGATCGGTTAAAGCGTGTACAAGATGAGATCCAATAAATCCGGCTCCTCCTGTAACCATAGCTTTTTTTAAATTTATGCAGTTTTTATAATCCATTGTTTGTGTCCTTGTGGTTATTTTTAGTGGAGTTTGGGTTTGCAAAAAGGAGTTTTTTTTATGGTTGTTAGTCTGATTGTAAATATTTATGGTTTATGGAATCATAACAAAATCAATTTCCTTTAATATTTGATCACGATCATTTACAACTTGAACTTTCCAGTTACCTAAGTGGCTGGGATTTTCCATTGTGACATAGCTCCATGTTCTCATTCTGGTATATCTAATAACAAGGGGTACTTCGCAATATATATTCCCCTTATGATAATAAATATGCTTTACTGTCTGGGGCAGGTTGCTGGTTTTTACTGTCATCCATCTAAGAGGTTTTGGATTATCCTTTATGGAGAAAATGTACTGTTCATTAATACACTTTCTTGATACCACCTTTTGGCATGGCATGCATTCAGTAATAGTAATATCTAAATTACTTTCCGGAAGGATATCTGTTTTTTCAGCCTGTTCAGGCTCAATAGTTTTAGGTTCATTGACTATGGTTTTTAAAATATGCTCTTTTTTTTGTGAAATTTCAGAAGTATTGTTTGTTAAATTTATATTAACATGCCTGTTTGCTTTAATGCTGGCATTAAGAGTTGTTTTATTATCAGGAATAGGGATGTTGTAATTTGCAGGTTTAGCTGTGTGTTTTTTTCTGTTTTGTGACACAATGATTATAAAGAGAGCTGCAATAAACAGAGAAAAAAAAAGGCTGATTTTCTTTACTCTGTTTATGAGTAGATATTTTTGGGATTTTTTTACTATCCTTTCCCTGATAATATCTATTTTTTTTATAATTTTTAAATCATTTTCATCTATTTTATTTTTATTCATATTTTAATATGTATTATTTTTTTTAAAAAAGATTACTTATTCTGCTCTATATTATATCCAATTAATATCATAATATAGAGCAAAATAAAAAGAATCAAAACTTTTTTTGATAAATTCTGTTTTTTTTTGTAGTTTATAATAACATATACTTTTAAGTTTCCTTTTCGCATATTCTTTTTTCATAATTGAAATAAAATATAAATCTTGATAATAAAACAGCATGAAATTTCAATGCAAATGGAAAAAATATATATTGTTGGTAACAGCTATACTGCTTGTATCTGTTTTTTCAGTTTTAATGGTGCTTAAGGCAGATTTTGGGTATAATTTTATTCTGAGTAAGATCAATCAGTCCATTCCTGGTGATATCTTTGTAGAAAAACTTGAATTTTCAATTCTAAAAGGTGAATTTAATCTATATAATGTACTGATAAAGGGGGCATCTGATGAGAAGCTCATTGGTTTTAAAAAATTTTACTTCAATTTTTCATGGATAGATCTTTTTAAATCTCAGATAACTTTTAAAAATATAAAATTAGAAGCTCCTTTTATTAATCTATCTATAGATAAAGAAAAAAACCTGAATCTTTTATCTGCTTTTTTGCAAAAAAAAGAGATAAAAGATTCAGTTGTTTCCAAAGAATACAAAGGGGAATTCCCTTTTAATATTGTTGTAAAAAATCTGCAAATTATTGGGGCAAAATTTTTTTATGAAGATATGTCTAATGATTTTACAGTAAGTATTGATAATATTTCACTTAATGCAAATGCAGATATATTTAAAAAAAATGGACAGGCATTACTTGATTTTGGCAAGGGAGTTATAAAAAAAAGTGGATTTGCCACCCGGCTTGATCATATGAACATTAAATGTGGTATAAAAAACGGGAAAATAACTCCTCTTTACATAAATGGTGCCGCTGATTTTTTTCAAATGGTTGTAAAAGGGGAAGTTGAGGATATTTTTAACTGTCCTGATTTAGAGATTGATATTCTTGCAAATATCAATCTTGACAAAATTCAGGATAATTTAAACAAACCTGAAAGCAAATTTACAGGAGAAACCACATTAACAATTGCCTTAAAAGGAGTATTAAATAACCTGGATATAAAAATAGCTGTGGATTATACAGGAGGCATAATTGCCGGAAGTAAGGTTGATAAAATGAGCCTTAACATGGATCTTGTGGATAAATATCTTAATATCTTAAATTTTGATATAAAAACAGAGGAAGGGATTTTAAAACTTATTGGAAAAATCAACATGAAAACTGCTTTCCCAAAAGGATTTGACCATGTTTCACGTAATCTTGAAGAGATTTCCTATAATCTTTCTTTGAATGGTAAGAATTTGCATTTAACCAACCTGCCAAAGTTAAATATTGATTGG
>JASFBI010000206.1 GCA_030149595.1 Desulfobacterales bacterium | reverse complement strand
CATTTTCTGATCCCAGGGTAACAGCTGCTGCACCATCTCCTGCCCACAATTCATGCAGGTATCCCATTTTCGTAATTCTTCTGTCACTGGCAGCAATAAGAACATTATTATATTCACCTGATTTAACAGCATTCATTCCTGCTAAAACAGCAGATCCACCTGCTCTCATTGAACCTGTAAAATCAGCAGACTCTACTGAGTCTTTAAGATTTAAAGCTGTAGACATTATTCCTGCATTTTGTCTGTCCTGAAAAGGGAAATTTACTGATGCCAGATAAGCAAGATCAATCTTTGATTTATCCATGCCCCTTACACAGTTTTTTGAAGCCTCAACAGCCATAGTAAGACTATCTTCATCCCAGTTTGCCATTGATTTTTCACCAGAAGCTGATCCTATCAACCCCGGAGCCATCCAGGCATTTGCTCCATAAATAGCACCACGGTTTAATCTATAACGCGGAATATAACCCCCGTATGATGTAATACCAAACATGCAATAACCTCCTTAGTTTAACCTCTATTTCAATTATTACCAAACTTGCTGTTCTAAAGTCCCTGTATATTTTGTAACAAATATACAGGGACTTCTATTCAAAGTTTTTAGTTTCAAAAACAGTTTATATAACATACATGGCAGATTTATCTGCCACAACAAAAACTGAAACTCTCATGATTACAGTCTATTGGACGGAGTTTCACATAAATATCCTTTTTTATGACATAAGAGGAGCAAGATAACCGAATGACTCAGCTACTCCTGCTGTAAGAACCTTGTTGTCTTCCAGACTTGTAATTGCTGCCCAGTTCTCTTTAATTTCTTCAGCTGGGATATCCCGCACGCCATCTCCTATGCAAATACCTTTTGCACAAACTATAGCTGCACGACTGTACCATCCTGATGCACAATTAAAAATCATACATGAATCCTGATTGTCTTCGGATGCAAGATAAACAACAAGAGGTGTAATAAATTCAGCTTTCATTTTTTTGAAAAACTCAGGTGGAAGAACATCTTCTGTAAGTCTTGAAGCTGCAACAGGTGCAATTGTATTTAACTTGATATTGTATTTTGCACCTTCTAAAGCAAGAGTATTCATAAAACCTACAAGACCCATTTTTGCTGCTGAGTAATTTGCCTGTCCAAAGTTACCATAAAGACCAGCGCCAGATGTTGTGAATACAATTCTTCCAAATCCTTTTTCTTTCATAATTTTAAAAGCTGGTTTTGTAACACAATAAGCACCTTTTAAATGAACAGCAAGAACAATATCCCACTCTTCTTCACTTAGTTTTAAAAGACTTTTGTCTCTAAGAATTCCAGCATTGTTAATCACTATATCTACTGTTCCAAAAGCATCTACAGCAGTCTTAACTAAATTCTCACCACCTTCTACAGTTGCCACAGAATCATAATTTGCAACTGCTTCGCCACCTGCTGCCTTAATCTCTGCTACAACAGCATCTGCGGCTGAACTGCTTGACCCTGAACCATCCCGTGCACCACCAAGATCATTAACAACAACTTTTGCACCTCTTTTTGCAAGATCAAGTGCATAGGTTTTTCCAAGTCCAGCTCCAGCTCCAGTTATTATTGCAACTTTCCCATCAAATTTAATATCTGACATACACTCCTCCATAAATATGAATTGTTTTTAGTAAGTTTTGTTATTTTTAATAAAAAAAGTACCAAAAGACCGTGACAAAGATCATAGTTGCCATGGTTCCGACAAACTGTTATAAAATCTAAATCAATCCTACTACAGTCTTTATTTTATTCTGTAACAGATATAATTATATCTATCCATATTCAAAATACATTATTTTAGTATCTTAAATTTTATTGAGCATGATAACATATATTTATTTGATAACTTTATGTCAAGCTTTTTTCCAAACAGTAATTTTAGTAGTACATCAAGCTATCAATAAGAAAAAAATTACGTCTGCAATTTTCAATATTGCTTTAACTATATATAGTAGTATATAAAAAATTGTATAGTCAGTGCCTGAATGAAAACTATCTTTTTCGTTCAGGCACTGACATAAACATAAAGGACAAAATAAAATTGAATATAAACCAGCTTATTAAAAAAATAAAACAACACCCTGAGTATCCAAAAGCAGGAATGATTTTATGTCACAACGGAGTAGTCAGAAACAGATCACGCAATGGCAAAAAAGTTTCAGGATTAAGCATAACTATTGATAATGAAAAACTTGAAAAGGTTATCACTGAAAACAAAAAAAAGAAAGGGATAATAGAAATTATCGTACACATTGAACAAAACAAAAAGCTTTTAGTAGGAGATGATATTATGTACCTTGCAGTTGCTGGAGATATAAGAGAAAATGTGATCAGTGTACTTACTGAAACCTTAGATCAAATCAAATCCACTGTCACAAAAAAAACAGAATTTTTTTTAGAGTAAAATAAAATTTTAACAGGCTTTTTCAGGCAGCAATAGGTTTATCAAAAACTGCCAGTACTTTATAGATTAACATAGAGCTAAAATAAGGATAATACCATGGGAGACTTTACCCATATAGATGAAAACGGACAGGTGCGAATGGTTGATGTAACAGAAAAAAAAGCCACACTACGCACAGCATCAGCTCAAGCTGTTATCAGGATGAATCAAGATACCTTTGATAAAATCTGTACAGGTCACATAAAAAAAGGTAATGTCCTTGAAACAGCGAGAATAGCCGGAATAATGGGAGCTAAAAAAACAGCTGAATTAATTCCCATGTGCCATCCGGTAAATATTACCCATGCAAAAATAGATTTCTCTCCTGACCCCCAAAAAAAACTTATAAAAATCATTGCCTTTGTTAGTGTATCTGCTCAAACAGGAGTCGAAATGGAAGCATTTTGTGCCGTATCAACTGCTGCACTTACTATTTACGACATGTGTAAATCCAGTGACAGGAAAATGATCATAACAGACATCTGTCTGCTTGAAAAAAAAGGCGGAAAAAGTGGAAAGTTTACCAGAAACTCCTAAGCATATGAACAAATTAAATTTTAAAAGTTTATTACTTATCTATTTTTTTACTTTACTCTTCATATGTACTGGCTGCTCAATAAAACAGCAGCAAAGCCCTGTATCTTTACTTGCTGTTAGTGATTACCCTGTTTTTAAAGATGACTTGGATTATGTAAATTTAAAACAGTCTCTAAAAAAAAGTCTTATTTATTACAGAAACTTAGATCAAAAAAAAAATGTGCAATTCGGAAAAGATCTGTTTAGCACAAACCATATGATAAAAACCCTTAACAGATTTCTTTTTTTTATCAGTAAAAAGCCTTCCATAACAGATCTTAATACCTTTATTAAATCAAACTTTCTTGTATATAAATCAAATGGTTCGAAAAAGAAAAACAGTGTTTTATTTACCGGATATTATGAACCTGTTTTAAGCGGAAGCCTTTACAAAACTGATATTTACCAATTCCCTCTTTACACTATACCCGATGATCTTGTACTGATAAACTCTTCTTTATTTAATATCCCGGGCAATAAAATTTTAAAAGGAAGGGTAAAAAAAGATCATACAGTGACTGTTCCCTATTTTGACAGAAAACAGATAGACACTGAAAATGCACTTTTAAATTGTGCATCTAATCTGGTATGGGTAAAAGATAAAATAGATCTTTTTTTCCTTCATATTCAGGGATCTGGTAAAATCATCCTAAATTCAGGAAAAGTCATGAATGTCCATTATCACACTTCAAACGGGCTTCCTTATAAAAGCATAGGGGCTTTATTAATTAAGGAAAACAAAATAGAAAAAGATAAAATATCCCTGCAATCCATTCAGAAATATTTAAATAATCACCCCAAAGAAATTGACAGAATTTTAAACTACAACCCGAGTTATGTTTTTTTTAAAGAAGAAAAAAAAGGACCCAAGGGGTGTCTTGATGTGATTTTAACTCCAGGCAGATCCCTTGCTTTAGACAGAAGAATTTTCACACTGGGGGGAATCTCTTTTATCCAAACAAAAAAACCAGTTATAAATGCATCAGGAAAAATAAAGAGATGGGACTCTTTTTCAAGGTTTGTTGTAAATCAGGATACAGGCGGTGCAATAAAAGGTACTGCAAGAGCTGATCTTTTTTGCGGGAATGGATTTTATGCAAAGATTTTTGCAGGAAATATGAAACAGCAGGGAGATCTATATTTTATTGTATTAAAACCCCAAAAAAAATAATTTTTATCTTATTATACATTTTTTAACCTTCTCTTCTGCCATGGCTTTAAATTCCAATAACTCATCTTTTATAACTGTTCTGTTTTGACTGCAAAAAAAATCCGGAACTAAAACCTTTGTTTTTTTAAACTGCTGCAATACATAAAGCTCTGCACCTTTTATTCTGTTTAATATATTTTTTACTGTTTTTATATCAATAAAAGGCTTGATACACGTTGTTCTAAATTCATATCCCATACAGGAGTCCATAATAATATTAATACTTTCTACTATATCATTACCATCGATCCCTTTTGCTATATGAGGTGTATAGCAAAAGGGATCTGTTTTTATATCCATTGCAATATAATCAACAAGATTATCTTTAATAAGATTTTTTATTACATCAGGCCTGCTGCCGTTTGTATCAAGCTTTACCTTAAAACCCTTTTTTTTTATTATATTGCAAAATTCACAGAGTTCTTTTGCAAGGGTAGGTTCTCCTCCTGAAATAACTACTGCATCTATAAATTTTTTTCTACTGCTGATAAAATCAAAAAAAACACCCGAACTCATAACCTCTTTTTGCCTGTTTATTATAATTTCGGGATTATGACAATAGGGACACCTGAAATTACAACCAGAAATAAAAACAACACAG
>JASFBI010000205.1 GCA_030149595.1 Desulfobacterales bacterium | reverse complement strand
ATAATGAGCAAAGCAGTCGTGTATTTCAAAATTTACAATTTTTTGTAAATCAGAAACGACTTTTTTCAGAAATTGATTCAGTTGTTGCTGAAAAAAAAATAACAAGAATTGGAACAGGTGAATTTACAGACAGTTTAATATGGGAAAAAATAACAGGTATATCAAAAGGCATGGTAACTGTTTTTGCAAAACAAAATCATGCTGTTTTAGAATTAAAAACAAAAACCACAAATATTGGTAATTTAAAAAACCTGTCTCATAATAAAAAAACAATCATAGCCTGGTCTTTAAATACAGACAGGGTTATTTTAGAGCAGGAAAAAAATACAACTCTATTAGATGCTCGTTTAAAAGCTGCTTCTAAATGCCAGAGCTGGGGATATCCTTTGGCTTTTCATTTTGACCCTCTATTTATTTATGACGGTTGTGAAGATGAGTATAAAGATGTAATAAGAAGGTTGTTTAATCATGTTTTATCTGAAAATATAGTATGGATAAGCATTGGTACATTTCGTTTTATGCCTTCACTAAAACATATTGTTGCCAAAAGATTTCCAAAATCAAAAATAATATATGGGGAGTTTATTTTGGGATCTGATGGTAAAATGAGATACTTTAAGCCCCTTAGAATTAAATTGTACAAAACAATTATAGACTCTATAAAAAGATTTGCACCTGATGTAACCATCTATTTTTGTATGGAAGATGATGAGGTATGGCAAAAAACGATGGGGATAACTCCTGAAGAGTATGGAGGGTTGCCTAAAATGCTTGATAAAGCAGCATGTAATGTTTGCGGATTAAATAAAAATCTGCTTTAAAACCATAAAAAAAGTTTTTTTGATTATGTAAGGTTTCTATCGTTTTTCAGTTGCTAAAGTATTAGAAAAGAGGTTGAAATAATTTTCTAAATCTATATGACTCTTTGCGAAATTAATTTTATTTTCTCTTTAACTTTCAAAAAACGACAGGAATTTTATTTTGAAAATCTTTTTACTCACTTTTTTTTTTAACATATTCAAAAAGTGGTAGAATTGAATTATCATCTTTGAATTTATACAACATATCTGCTGCATCAGAATAATTTTTTAATTTATCAAAACTATTCTGCATAAACTTTACCATTGGAGGGGTTAGTTTACCTGAAAACTTTAAGCGTTCAAATAAATAATCTATAGTTTTTTCTGTCTGCTCTGTTTTAAAATATAATTCTGATAGAACCTCTATTCCAAGATTGGCTTCTTTGTCTGTTTTTTCAAGAATATCAATTGCTTTGTCATATTCATTTAATTCTTTATAAGCAATAGCCAGGTTTGTATTAAGCTTTTCGAGTTGATCTTCAGAAACAGAAGCTTTTTTGCTATTTTTTAAAAAACCTTCTATTTTTTCAACTATTTGTTCAGGATCTTCTAAAAAATCTAAATATTTTAAAAGTAAAATTGAATTTTCAGGTTGAATATTTATAGAAAGTTCTGATAATGCTTTTGATAAATTAAAATGCCCGTTTTTTTTGGCAAGGTCTATTCCAAAAGTAATGATAAGAGCTCTTGCAGAATCATCAATATAAGTTAAAGCTTTTTTGATTTTATCTTTTAACTTTTCGTCATCCACGCTATTAAGCAGGTTTTTTATTTCCCCTTTTTCTGATTCAAAATCCATTTTTCCTCCTTGAATTATAATAGATTAGATCTTTTTACTTACAGGAAGTTAAATAAGAGCATCTGTTTTTAACAAATTCTCTTATATTTATTGCAAAATATACTAATAAAATATATATTATCTATAATATAAAATCTTTTACTTTCCAAAAGCAAGCATTTACAAATATTTTATTTTACCAAATTCAAAAACAGTAGTATTAAAAATTTATTTTATATGGATATTTATTATGAGTGAAAATAACTCTAAAATAACGATAGAGCATATTGTAGATATTATAGTCAGGCGCTGGTGGATTATTATAATTTCTTTTTGTATAGCAATTATTACTGGTACGGTTATTTCAGTACAACTTCCCAAGATTTATGAAGCAAAAACATTGATTTTAGTTCAACCCCAAAGTGTTCCGTCAAATTATGTACAATCACTTGTTACAGTTGATATAAGCTCAAGAATAACTACAATATCCCAGCAGATAAAAAGTGTATCAAATATAGAGAAGTTGATTAAGAATTTTAATCTGTTTCCAGAGTCTGAAAATAAAAAACTGGCATGGGAGCATAAAATCAATAATATAAGAGAAAAAATTACAGTAAATGTAACACGGACAAGAAGGAGTACAGACTCTTTTTCAATTAGTTTTCAGGGAAAAAATCCTGAAAAAATTACAAAGGTTGTAAATGCTCTGGCCTCTTATTTTATCAATGAAAATTTAAAATATCGTGAAACTCAGGTACAGGGCACAAGTAATTTTCTTGAAGATGAACTCGAAATCATGAGAGTTAAACTCGAAGCAGTTGAACAGGATATGAATAATTACAAAAGAAAATATATGGGGGAGCTGCCTGAGCAGTTAGATTCAAATTTAAGGATTTTAGACAGACTGCAGGAACAGTTAACAAGTAGGCAGCGGGATTTGCAGGAGAGTCAAGGCAGCCTGCTAAGTCTTCAAAATGCGTATAGAGGTTTTAATAATACAAATGGAGATGTTTTAAATAGTAATATTTCAGAAATAGATCAATTGAGGAATCAATTAAGTGTTTTTTCTGCTAAATATACAAAACAACATCCAGATATTATAAAAATAAAAAAAAGAATTGCCATATTGGAACAAGAGTTATCTGATGGTGCAAAAACTTTCAGGAATAATAATCAGAACACAGCAAATAGTTATAACCGAAGACTACAGATTAAAAGAGCTAAAAAAGAGATATATTTAATTAAAAAAGAGATAAAAAATTTAACAAACCAGATAGGAGCGTATAAGATAAGGATTGAAAACACTCCTGAAAGAGAGTTGCAATTGTTATCATTACAGCGTGATTATCAGAATATGATGGATTCTTATAATTCACTTTTAAACAGAAAACTTGAAGCTGCTATTGCTGTAAATATGGAACGAAAACAAAAAGGGGAACAGTTTAGAGTGGTAGATTCAGCAAGAATACCCCAAACACCCATAAAACCAGATTTAAAGAAAATTTTTTTTATTTTTATAGCTGTTGGCCTGGGAATTTGTGGTGGTATTGTTTTTTTACTTGAGTTTGTTGAAAAAGCATTTATAAGGCCTGAAGATATTGAATCTCAATTAAATATTCCTGTTTTTGTAACCATACCCAAGATTGATTTTTTTGGGAAAAATATTTTACAAAAAATCAACCTGATTTTAACTGTTTTAAGTATATTATTTGCTCTATTAATAACAACTGTTTTTGCAATTGTTTCATTTATTGGAAAAGAGAAAATAGTATTGTTATTTAATAAATTGTTGCATTTTTAAAAGTATAAAATTTAATATTGAGAGGCTATTTTGGGAAAAATTTTTGAAGCTCTTGAAAAGGCAGGTAGAAAAGAAAACAGTCTTTTATCTTTAAATAACAATAAAAAACTCCAGGGGAAAATAGTAAAAAATAAACCTCAAAACAGAGTCATTGATAAAGTAGATAAAGTTATAAAAAAAAATATATCATATAAAAATTTATATTCTGTAAAATCAAAGAATAATTGTCTTGTAACAATTAATGAACCAGGTTCTTTTTTTGCAGAACAGTTTAAAATACTTAGAACAAATCTGCTTTTTCCAATATCAGGTAATCCGCCTAAAATAATTATGGTTACCAGTTTACTGCCAGATGAAGGGAAATCTTTTGTAGCTTCTAATCTTGCAGTAAGTATAGCACAGGATATAAATAAGCATGTACTGCTTGTTGATTGTGATTTAAGAAAGCCGACTATAAGTAATAATTTTGGTATTAAACAGGAACCTGGCCTTTCAGATTATCTTACAGGTGATACTTCTCTCCATAAGTTACTTGTGAAAACAGATATTGAAAAACTAACCATACTGCCCAGTGGGAAAGCAATAGAAAATCCCTCTGAACTTTTATCTTCTGACAAAATGAAAAAACTGATAAAAGAGATAAGAGACAGATATGAGGACAGGTATGTTGTTATAGATTCTCCTCCTCCCCAGATTACATCTGAAGCAATGGTTCTTTCCAGATTTGTTGATGGTGTTTTACTGGTAGTGGCTTATGGTTCAAAAAAGGTTAAAGACCTTAATTTACTTATAGAAACCATAGGAAGGGAGAAAATATTAGGAGTGGTTTTTAATAAGCTGGAATTAAATCTGTCCACTAAATTCGGATACAGTGAATATGGTAATTATTATAAACAATATAGTAAATGATAAAATATAAATGGAAAACTATTCTGGGGGGAAATAATGAGTGATATTAAATTTAGCTGTTCAATGATTACGGGATGTGCTGGTTTTATTGGCTTTCATATTAGTCAGAAACTGCTTAAACAGGGATATAGGGTAGTAGGCATTGATAATCTAAACGATTATTATGACGTAGCATTAAAAAAAGCACGTTTAAAAATACTTGAAAAATTTGAAAACTTTTCATTTCACAAGTTTGACCTTGAAGATCTAAAAAGTATGGAAAATCTTTTTAAAAAAGAAAAAATTGAAATTGTTGTAAATTTGGCGGCACAGGCTGGTGTAAGATACTCTCTTGTTAATCCCCATTCATATGTTAATTCAAATATTGTTGGTTTTGTAAATGTTTTAGAATGCTGCCGACATAATAATGTAAAACATCTTGTATTTGCATCGTCGAGTTCTGTATATGGATCAAATAAAAAAATGCCGTTTTCTGTTCATGATAATATTGATCATCCTGTCTCTTTGTA